>NZ_JBHMFR020000015.1:0-2780 GCF_042436615.2 Streptococcus bovismuti
AAAAAACAATAAATCTGTCAGTGACAGAAATGAGTGAGAACTCAAACTTTTAATGAGAGTTTGATCCTGGCTCAGGACGAACGCTGGCGGCGTGCCTAATACATGCAAGTAGAACGCTGAAGGAGGAGCTTGCTTCTCTGGATGAGTTGCGAACGGGTGAGTAACGCGTAGGTAACCTGCCTGGTAGCGGGGGATAACTATTGGAAACGATAGCTAATACCGCATAACAGTAGATGTTGCATGACATTTGCTTAAAAGGTGCAATTGCATCACTACCAGATGGACCTGCGTTGTATTAGCTAGTTGGTGGGGTAACGGCTCACCAAGGCGACGATACATAGCCGACCTGAGAGGGTGATCGGCCACACTGGGACTGAGACACGGCCCAGACTCCTACGGGAGGCAGCAGTAGGGAATCTTCGGCAATGGACGGAAGTCTGACCGAGCAACGCCGCGTGAGTGAAGAAGGTTTTCGGATCGTAAAGCTCTGTTGTAAGAGAAGAACGAGTGTGAGAGTGGAAAGTTCACACTGTGACGGTATCTTACCAGAAAGGGACGGCTAACTACGTGCCAGCAGCCGCGGTAATACGTAGGTCCCGAGCGTTGTCCGGATTTATTGGGCGTAAAGCGAGCGCAGGCGGTTAGATAAGTCTGAAGTTAAAGGCTGTGGCTTAACCATAGTACGCTTTGGAAACTGTTTAACTTGAGTGCAAGAGGGGAGAGTGGAATTCCATGTGTAGCGGTGAAATGCGTAGATATATGGAGGAACACCGGTGGCGAAAGCGGCTCTCTGGCTTGTAACTGACGCTGAGGCTCGAAAGCGTGGGGAGCAAACAGGATTAGATACCCTGGTAGTCCACGCCGTAAACGATGAGTGCTAGGTGTTAGACCCTTTCCGGGGTTTAGTGCCGCAGCTAACGCATTAAGCACTCCGCCTGGGGAGTACGACCGCAAGGTTGAAACTCAAAGGAATTGACGGGGGCCCGCACAAGCGGTGGAGCATGTGGTTTAATTCGAAGCAACGCGAAGAACCTTACCAGGTCTTGACATCCCTCTGACCGCTCTAGAGATAGAGTTTTCCTTCGGGACAGAGGTGACAGGTGGTGCATGGTTGTCGTCAGCTCGTGTCGTGAGATGTTGGGTTAAGTCCCGCAACGAGCGCAACCCCTATTGTTAGTTGCCATCATTCAGTTGGGCACTCTAGCGAGACTGCCGGTAATAAACCGGAGGAAGGTGGGGATGACGTCAAATCATCATGCCCCTTATGACCTGGGCTACACACGTGCTACAATGGCTGGTACAACGAGTCGCAAGCCGGTGACGGCAAGCTAATCTCTTAAAGCCAGTCTCAGTTCGGATTGTAGGCTGCAACTCGCCTACATGAAGTCGGAATCGCTAGTAATCGCGGATCAGCACGCCGCGGTGAATACGTTCCCGGGCCTTGTACACACCGCCCGTCACACCACGAGAGTTTGTAACACCCGAAGTCGGTGAGGTAACCATTTGGAGCCAGCCGCCTAAGGTGGGATAGATGATTGGGGTGAAGTCGTAACAAGGTAGCCGTATCGGAAGGTGCGGCTGGATCACCTCCTTTCTAAGGATAAGGAACTGCGCATTGGTCTTGTTTAGTCTTGAGAGGTCTTGTGGGGCCTTAGCTCAGCTGGGAGAGCGCCTGCTTTGCACGCAGGAGGTCAGCGGTTCGATCCCGCTAGGCTCCATTGGTGAGAGATCACCAAGTAATGCACATTGAAAATTGAATATCTATATCAAATAGTAACAAGAAAATAAACCGAAAACGCTGTAGTATTAATAAGAGTTTATGACTGAAAGGTCAGAAAATAAGGTTAAGTTAATAAGGGCGCACGGTGGATGCCTTGGCACTAGGAGCCGAAGAAGGACGTGACAAACGACGATATGCCTTGGGTAGCTGTAAGTAAGCGATGATCCAGGGATTTCCGAATGGGGGAACCCAACAGGTACTACCTGTTACCCGCATCTGTTAAGGATGTGAGGAGGAAGACGCAGTGAACTGAAACATCTAAGTAGCTGCAGGAAGAGAAAGCAAAAGCGATTGCCTTAGTAGCGGCGAGCGAAACGGCAGGAGGGCAAACCGAAGAGTTTACTCTTCGGGGTTGTAGGACTGCAATGTGGACTCAAAGATTATAGAAGAATGATTTGGGAAGATCAGCCAAAGAGAGTAATAGCCTCGTATTTAAAATAGTCTTTGTACCTAGCAGTATCCTGAGTACGGCGGGACACGTGAAATCCCGTCGGAATCTGGGAGGACCATCTCCCAACCCTAAATACTCCCTAGTGACCGATAGTGAACCAGTACCGTGAGGGAAAGGTGAAAAGCACCCCGGGAGGGGAGTGAAATAGAACCTGAAACCGTGTGCCTACAACAAGTTCGAGCCCGTTAATGGGTGAGAGCGTGCCTTTTGTAGAATGAACCGGCGAGTTACGTTATGATGCGAGGTTAAGTTGAAGAGACGGAGCCGTAGGGAAACCGAGTCTGAATAGGGCGAATTAGTATCATGACGTAGACCCGAAACCATGTGACCTACCCATGAGCAGGTTGAAGGTGCGGTAAGACGCACTGGAGGACCGAACCAGGGCACGTTGAAAAGTGCTTGGATGACTTGTGGGTAGCGGAGAAATTCCAAACGAACTTGGAGATAGCTGGTTCTCTCCGAAATAGCTTTAGGGCTAGCGTCGACATTAGAGATTCTTGGAGGTAGAGCACTGTTTGGGTGAGGGGTCCATCCCGGATTACCAATCTC
>NZ_JBHMFR020000017.1:0-1435 GCF_042436615.2 Streptococcus bovismuti
TGTACTGACCCCAAAAAGTTAGACAATTAATTTAAGCAAAGGATTTAGTTCTGTATTGTACAGGGCTAAGTCCTTTTAGTTTTACCTTAATTCGTTTGTTGTTGTAGTAATCAATATAGTCTACAATAGCTTGTTCCAAGTGTTCAAGTGACTGAAACGTATTCTCATAACCATAAAACATTTCAGACTTAAGAATGCCAAAGAAAGATTCCATCATACCGTTATCTGGACTATTTCCCTTACGTGACATAGATGGTTGGATTCCCTTATTCTTTAAAAAATGATGATAGAAATCGTGTTGGTATTGCCATCCTTGGTCACTATGGAGAATTGTATTTTCGTAATGGTTCTCTGTAAAGGCTTGTTCTAGCATAGCTTTCATTTGTACTAAGTTCGGCGAAGTAGAAAGATTGTAGGAGATAATTTCTCTGTTAAAGCCATCTAAAACTGGTGATAAATAAAGCTTTTGGCTGCTTGCTGGAATGGCAAATTCTGTCACATCTGTGTAGCACTTTTGCATTGGTTTGGTTGCTTCAAATTGACGTTGAATAAGATTATCTGCTTTCTTGCCAACCTCTCCTTGGTATGAAGAATACTTCCGTTTACGGCGAATTCGAGCCGTTAAACCAAGTACTTTCATCAGACGCTGCACCTTCTTATGGTTCACTACGAAGCCACGATTTCGTAATTCTAGAGTCATGCGACGATAGCCGTAATTTCCTTTGTGCTCAGTATAAATTGACTGAATTTCAGCTTTAATATCATAATCTTTATCGCTTTGATCCAGCTGTTTTAAGTGGTAATAATAAGTTGAACGGGCAAGTTTAATAATCTTTAGAAGGATATCTAAAGAAAACTCTGTTACCAGTCCTTGAACAATTTCCGTTTTTCTTCTTGCTCCTTTTCGTCTCTCAATCGGAGTTCTCTCAACTTTTTTAGAATGGCATTCTCCGCTCTCAAGTACTCATTTTCTGCTTGAAGACGTTCTAATTCTGTCATATCTTCAAATCTCTTCTTTGGCTTACGTCCCATTTTAGGTGGTCTCCCTCTTGTTTTCTCAACAATAGTATACCCGTTTTTCTTATATTGTGCCAGCCAATTCGAAAGTAATCCACTACTTAGAAGAGCATAATCCAGAGACGCCCTAATTTGTGAATGCCCCTCAAGAAGAACTTTATCAATGATCTCTTGTTTTAGTTCAGGAGAATAGTAACAATTCTTTCCTTTTTTGACGAACTCTATTCCGTAACGATCAATCAATTTAATCATGTACCTAAGATTAGAATTGTTTATCCCAAATTTATTTGAAAGCTTCTCTAAGCTATATCCTTGTTTTCTAAGTTCATAGATCTGAACTTTATCATCATAACTCAATTTCATAATAAAACACCCCAAAAGTTAGATTTTTTCTGTCTAACTTTTGGGGTGCAGTACA
>NZ_JBHMFR020000018.1:0-824 GCF_042436615.2 Streptococcus bovismuti
ATCGGGAAGACAGGATTCGAACCTGCGACACCTTGGTCCCAAACCAAGTACTCTACCAAGCTGAGCTACTTCCCGAGTTAAATAGAAAAATGCACCCTAGAGGAGTCGAACCTCTAACCGCCTGATTCGTAGTCAGGTACTCTATCCAGTTGAGCTAAGGGTGCTCATTAGTTTATGCCGAGGACCGGAATCGAACCGGTACGATCGTTACCAATCGCAGGATTTTAAGTCCTGTGCGTCTGCCAGTTCCGCCACCCCGGCCTCTCTAAGCGAACGACGGGATTCGAACCCGCGACCCCCACCTTGGCAAGGTGGTGTTCTACCACTGAACTACGTTCGCACTGTTTTCTTCTATCTAAAAATGCCGGCTACATGACTTGAACACGCGACCCTCTGATTACAAATCAGATGCTCTACCAACTGAGCTAAGCCGGCTCATTTATTATATCTTAATGCGGGTTAAGGGACTTGAACCCCCACGCCGTTAAGCGCCAGATCCTAAATCTGGTGCGTCTGCCAATTCCGCCAAACCCGCATATATGACCCGTACTGGGCTCGAACCAGTGACCCATTGATTAAAAGTCAATTGCTCTACCAACTGAGCTAACGAGTCTAAAGTAACTTTCATTACCTTAAACGGTCCCGACGGGAATCGAACCCGCGATCTTCGCCGTGACAGGGCGACGTGATAACCGCTACACTACGGGACCTATGGGAGTTAACGGGATCGAACCGCTGACCCTCTGCTTGTAAGGCAGATGCTCTCCCAGCTGAGCTAAACTCCCTAGAGCTAAGCGACTTCCATATCTCACAGGGGGCAACCC
>NZ_JBHMFR020000019.1:0-758 GCF_042436615.2 Streptococcus bovismuti
AATCATGACCACCCGTCAAACGGGTGGTTTGTCCCAGGGCTATAAGCCCAAATTACCAGCCAGCGCCTAAAGACGCTGGCTTTCACTTTGTTCAAGCCTTATTGCTCTTGACTCGTCACTTGCCTCTCAAAGAGGCTTTAGTATTACTTACCACTATCCCTAAAGGGATCCTCATATTCTTTTACACTTAATTTATCTAGTGCTATATCATGCTTTTCCTGTTCTTGAATATATTTCTTAATTGTGGCTTCATTAAGCCCTACTGTACTCACATAGTAACCTTCCGCCCAGAAATGCCGATTCCCAAACTTGTACTTGAGATTGGCGTGTTTGTCAAACATCATGAGTGCACTTTTTCCTTTTAAATAACCCATGAAACTCGAAACACTTATCCTTGGTGGAATACTTACTAACATGTGTACATGGTCTGGCATTAAGTGACCCTCGATAATTTCAACTCCTTTATAACTACACAAGCGATGAAATATTTCGCCTAAACTACTTCGATATTGATTATAGATAACTTTTCGTCTATACTTAGGGGTGAACACAATGTGATACTTACAGTGCCACTTTGTGTGCGATAAACTATGAGCCTTTTGTGCCATATTTTTCTCCTTTCGCTTTACAATTGGCTTGAACACCTTTATTGTATCGCGTTCGGAGTTTTTTTGGTATAACCTTCGACGCGCACCCGCATAGCGGGTGGTTGTTTTGTCTCGCACCTAACGGAGCGAGACGGACTAATAGTCACATAA
>NZ_JBHMFR020000002.1:0-500 GCF_042436615.2 Streptococcus bovismuti
AGGTTCGACTCCTCTAGGGTGCATTTTTCTATTTAACTCGGGAAGTAGCTCAGCTTGGTAGAGTACTTGGTTTGGGACCAAGGTGTCGCAGGTTCGAATCCTGTCTTCCCGATACATGGCGGTGTAGCTCAGCTGGCTAGAGCGTCCGGTTCATACCCGGGAGGTCGGGGGTTCGATCCCCTTCGCCGCTATAATGATCTTGTTGGACCTTTAGCTCAGCTGGTTAGAGCTCTCGGCTCATAACCGAGTGGTCGTAGGTTCAAGTCCTACAAGGTCCATTTGAATAGTATGGAGGATTACCCAAGTCCGGCTGAAGGGAACGGTCTTGAAAACCGTCAGGCGTGTAAAAGCGTGCGTGGGTTCGAATCCCACATCCTCCTTTTGTATTAACGCGGGATGGAGCAGCTCGGTAGCTCGTCGGGCTCATAACCCGAAGGTCGTAGGTTCAAATCCTGCTCCCGCAATAAGGCTCGGTAGCTCAGTTGGTAGAGCAATGGATT
>NZ_JBHMFR020000020.1:0-500 GCF_042436615.2 Streptococcus bovismuti
CAAGGCTACAAGCTTGTTAGCGATGAATTCACAGCAGGTGGTGCTAAGGTTTATGACTACGATACAGCACGTGACCAAGTCTACACTGTAACCCTTTCAGAACGTGTTGAACCAGTTAACCCAGATAACCCAACTCCACAACCAAACACCCCAGTCAATCCAGGACAACCAGATAGCCCACGTTGGCCAGGAACAGTTGAAAACTTGGATAACAAGGAAAGTGTTAGCCGTACCATCCATTATGTTTACGAAGATGGAAGCAAGGCTAAGGATGATGTGGTTGAAACACTGAATTTCAAACGTTGGAGCAATGTCAACTTGGTAACAGGTCATATCGACTTCCAAGACTGGACAACTAATGATGATACGTTTGATAAAGTGGTATCGCCAACTATCGCAGGTTACACAGCGGATAAATCAGAAATCCCAGCTGTAAGTGGAGTTCAAGCGAAAGACCAAGACCGTGTTGAAACAGTCACTTATCATAAGGATGCCCAAAA
>NZ_JBHMFR020000021.1:0-395 GCF_042436615.2 Streptococcus bovismuti
TTACCAAAAGGAACAAACTATAGCTGGTCAGAACAACCAGACACAAGTAAACCAGGAAGTAAGACAGGAAAAGTATTAATCACTTACCCAGATAAGAGTACGGAAGAAGTGACAGTAACAGTCGAAGTAACGCCACAAAATGATGAATACAATCCAACCGCAATAGCGCAAGAAGTGGACAATGGTCATGTGCCAGATCCAGAAACAAGTGTAAACAAAACCGGCTTACCAGATGGAACAACAGTCACATGGAAGACAAGGCCAGATGTAAGTACACCAGGAAGTCATCCAGGAGTAGCGTTAGTTCATTATCCAGATGGAACGGAAGATGAAGTCGAAGTACCAGTAAGGGTAAAAGAACAAAAAGAAACGTTTAACCCAACGGCAAAAGAACC
>NZ_JBHMFR020000022.1:0-347 GCF_042436615.2 Streptococcus bovismuti
CCAACTATCGCAGGTTACACAGCGGATAAATCAGAAATCCCAGCTGTAAGTGGAGTTCAAGCGAAAGACCAAGACCGTGTTGAAACAGTCACTTATCATAAGGATGCCCAAAAAGCTGTTATCCGTTATGTAAGCACTAATGGTAATCAAGTTCTCAAAACAGATGAAGTAACAGGTAAGTCAGGAGAAGCCATTGCCTACAGCACAACAAGTCAAATCACAGAGTTCAAGAAACAAGGCTACAAGCTTGTTAGCGATGAATTCACAGCAGGTGGTGCTAAGGTTTATGACTACGATACAGCACGTGACCAAGTCTACACTGTAACCCTTTCAGAACGTGTTGAACC
>NZ_JBHMFR020000023.1:0-323 GCF_042436615.2 Streptococcus bovismuti
ACTAGGTTAATACGACTCCAACGTTTGAAGTTCAGTGTTTCAACCACATCATCCTTAGCCTTGCTTCCATCTTCGTAAACGTAATGGATGGTACGGTTAACACTTTCCTTGTTGTCCAAGTTTTCAACGGTTCCTGGCCAACGTGGGCTATCTGGTTGTCCTGGATTGACTGGTGTATTTGGTTGTGGGCTTGGGTTATCTGGGTTAACCGGTTCAACACGTTCTGAAAGGGTTACAGTGTAGACTTGGTCACGTGCTGTATCGTAGTCATAAACCTTAGCACCACCTGCTGTGAATTCATCGCTAACAAGCTTGTAGCCTTG
>NZ_JBHMFR020000024.1:0-301 GCF_042436615.2 Streptococcus bovismuti
AAGCAATCGACGATGCACTGAAAGCTAAGAACGACGCGATCGACGCAAACAATGACTTAACAGACGAAGAAAAAACTGCAGCTAAGGAAGATGCAAAAGTCAAAGCCGACGCAGCGAAACAAGCCATCGACAACGCAACAACAAATGCGGCGGTAGAACAAGCTAAGGCTGATGGAACAACAGAAGTAAACAATGTGAATCCAACTCCGGTAGCAAAACCAGCAGCTAAGAAAGCAATCGACGATGCACTTAAAGCTAAGAATGACGCGATCGACGCAAACAATGACTTAACAGCGGAAGA
>NZ_JBHMFR020000025.1:0-287 GCF_042436615.2 Streptococcus bovismuti
AGTCATCCAGGAGTAGCGTTAGTTCATTATCCAGATGGAACGGAAGATGAAGTCGAAGTACCAGTAAGGGTAAAAGAACAAAAAGAAACGTTTAACCCAACGGCAAAAGAACCGAACCAAACTGTACGTCATAACGAAGTACCAGATCCAGAGAAAAGTATTAATACAAATGACTTACCAAAAGGAACAAACTATAGCTGGTCAGAACAACCAGACACAAGTAAACCAGGAAGTAAGACAGGAAAAGTATTAATCACTTACCCAGATAAGAGTACGGAAGAAGTGAC
>NZ_JBHMFR020000026.1:0-259 GCF_042436615.2 Streptococcus bovismuti
GCCCTGCACATTGGTTCGTCTTGTTCAGTTTTCAAAGGTCTTTGTCACTCACTTCTCTCAAGTGACAACTATATTAGTATATCACAGTCGCTTTCGCTTGTCAACACTTTTTTTGAAACTTTTTTAAACTTTTTTCATCAAGTGCTTCAACCACAACATACCATAGTCCGTACGGGATTCGAACCCGTGTTACCGCCGTGAAAAGGCGGTGTCTTAACCCCTTGACCAACGGACCTGAGTTGTTATTTTCAACTCTTAC
>NZ_JBHMFR020000003.1:0-75656 GCF_042436615.2 Streptococcus bovismuti
TTACCAAAAGGAACAAACTATAGCTGGTCAGAACAACCAGACACAAGTAAACCAGGAAGTAAGACAGGAAAAGTATTAATCACTTACCCAGATAAGAGTACGGAAGAAGTGACGGTAACGGTAAACGTAACTCCTCAAAATGATGAATACACACCAACTGGAATCCCTCAAGAAGTGGACAATGGTCACGTGCCAGATCCAGAAACAAGTGTAAACAAAACCGGCTTACCAGATGGAACAACTGTTACATGGAAGACAAGGCCAGATGTCAGCACACCAGGAAGTCATCCAGGAGTAGCCTTAGTGACATACCCTGACGGAACAGTCGATGAAGTCACAGTACCAATTACAGTCAAAGAACAAAAAGATACGTTCAATCCAACTGCTAAACAACCAAACCAAACGGCTAAACATGGCAGTGAGCCAAGTGCAGAAGGAAGTATCAATACAGATGGCTTACCAAAAGGCACAACCTACACATGGGTAGAAAAACCAGATACCAATACAACACCAGGAAACAAACCAGGAAAAGTATTAATCACTTACCCAGATAATAGTACGGAAGAAGTGACAGTAACGGTTGAAGTAACACCACAAAAAGACGATTACAATCCACAACCAAAAGCGCAAACAGTGGAACATTCCCAAGTACCATTGGCAAAAGATAGCGTGAATAATGTTAAAGATTTACCAGAAGGTACAACATTTGAATGGAAAGATGGACGTATTCCAGATACTTCTAAACATGGAAATAAACTAGGAGTAGTAACGGTAACATATCCAGATAAGAGTACAGAAGATATTGAAGTTACAATTACTGTAAATCCAGAAGATTTTACTCCAGTAGTTCCAAAAGAAAAAGTACCTGTGAAAGATCCTGAGAATCTAACGCAAGAAGAACAAGATAAAGTGAAGGAAAACGTGAAAAAAGCAAATCCTGGAAAAGACGTAACTGTTGATTCAAAAGGTAATGTAATAATCACGGATCCAGAAACAAAAGTTAGTCATAACATACCTCGTGATGAATTGTTATTTGCATATTCAAAAGGTGTACCAGAAACACGAGAAGAAGCACCAGAATTCAGTGGAGGAGTAAGCACACCAGATTCTCCAGTGAATGAAGTGCCAGAATTTAACAGTGGAGTGAATGGAGAGCCAGAAACACAACCAGAAGTACCAGAATTTAGTGGAGGAGTAAGCACACCAGATTCCCCAGTGAATGAAGCACCAGAGTTCAATGGCGGAGTAAATGGTGAATTACCAGATCCGATTGAAAGTCCAAAAGTCAAACTAATTATGACAAGATGGATTGATGAAAATGGTAAAGAATTGAAACCAGCGGATGCCAAAGCACCAAAGGTATTAGGTGAAGCCAATGAAGCATTTGAACATGGTGAAATTGAAGGGTATGTATTTGTAAGAACAGAAACTAAAGGTGATGTTGTAACTCACATCTTCAGGAAAGTGAGTCCAGTTAGACCAACAGGTGACGGTCAACAAAGACCAGTTACACCATCTGATGATACAAATCCTAGACCGGATATTGCTACCCCTGCTGAGGTGCCAGCTACTCAACCGACTGGACAACCAAGTCAAACAGCTGCAGTGCCTGCTCAATTGCAGAATGAAGTGTCAGAAACTAATCCATCAGATTCTCAACTGCAAGCAGTATTGCCAAATACTGGTACAAAAGAAGATCCTGCTACAGGTGCATTAGGAGCTCTCTCCCTTCTTGGCGCATTTGGTTTGCTATTTGCTAAAAAGAAAAAAGACGATGAAGAGGAAGCTTAAATAGATGATCTCATCTGATCATTAGTAGTTTTCCCTACATAAAGTCTTTGTAAATCAAAAAGAACTAGAAAAATCACTCATTTGTGAGAATTCTAGTTCTTTTTTATGGCTAAAAGTCTGTTCGATTGTCTGTTTTATATTCAATGAAAATCAAAGAGCAATCTAGGAAGCTAGCAGTAGGTTGCTCAAAGCACTGCTTTGAGGTTGTAGATAAGACTGACGAAGTCAGTAACCATATATCTACGGCAAGGCAAAGCTGACGTGGTTTGAAGAGATTTTCGAAGAGTATTAATTAGTGATGACTAGATCGCATTGACCAAGTCTTGAGCTTGTTTTTCAAGTGAGTTTAGGACTGTTTCTTCAAGAACCAATTTTCCATCTGCCCAAGCAGAGTCATTGACACGAGCGGCAGTGAAGTCGCCAACGATTTGTGTACGGATAAATGGCAAGAGGTCTTTGTAGATGGCAAAGAGTTGATCGTGACCTGCATTGGCTACAGATGATACTGTGACAAACTTGTCTTGAAGAGCTGAAGCACCACGTGTATCAGACAAGTCAAGGGCACGAGATAGCCAGTCAAGTAAGTTCTTCACTGTTCCAGGGATAGAGAAGTTGTAGACTGGAGAGAAGATCCAGATGGCATCAGCAGCGAGAACTGCTTCACGAGCAGTAGCTACAGCCGGATGAGTCGGAACTTCCAAATCTTGGCTAAAGAGGGGAAGGGCTGAATAATCGAGGTAGCTAACTTCTGCTTTACCAGCAAGTACTTTCTCAGCTTCGAGGGCCATTTGGTGGTTGAAAGAACCTTGGCGTAGTGATCCGACGATAAATAATACTTTTTTAGACATGATATGTCTCCTTTTTCTTAAATTTCCGAGAAATCTCTTGTTGTTATGAAATATATTACAACAATCCAAAACAACTTGCAAGAAATTTGCTCAGAGCTCATTTGAAAATTATAAAATTGCTGAAACTATAGTCACTGGCGACTGGAAAAGTAAGAACTGTTTATTTTGGATTATGGTTTGCATTTGGTTTTCGAAGAGTATTCTAACATTCTCTTGTAATATGATGACATAAGTGCTAAAATAAACAAGAAAACTAGCAATAGAAACCGCAGAACAGCTATTTTCCGGTATCATTTCATGAAAAATTAAACAAACAATAATGGCATTTCAAGAATGCTTCTAAAAGGGGTGGAGATCATGTAAGGCACAGATTAACAAGTGACAGACTAAAGAAATACGAATACACTTGTTAAGGAGAAAAGATGTTAATAAGAAATTATCGGAAAAATATTGGCCTGATGGCCGGAGTTGAGTTTTTTGCTTTTTTAGGGATTACCAGTTTTTGGATTCTCTTTCTTAGTCAAAATGGTATGTCTCTTTGGCAGATTGGACTTCTGGAGAGTATTTTTCATACTACCAGTCTTCTCTGTGAAATTCCATCTGGTATGTTAGCTGACCGCTATTCCTATAAGACCAACCTTTATTTAAGTCGTATAGCAGGGATTGTGTCTTCTATTCTTATGTTGGCTGGGCAGGGAAATTTTTGGATTTATGCGCTAGCTATGGCGATAAGTGCCTTGTCTTATAATTTTGATTCAGGCACAAGCGCAGCAATGGTCTATGACTCTACTGTAGAGGCTGGACTGAAGGAGCGCTATCTATCCATTTCAAGCTTTATGTCAGGAGTAGCCGAAGGAACTCGGTCTTTGGGGACAGTTTTGGCAGGATTTTTTGTCCATGGTCAATTACACCTGACCTACTATATCATGATTGCCACTTCTATCATAGTTCTTTTCCTGATTTGGATGCTGAAAGAGCCCAGTGTTAAGCTAGAAAAAGCTGATAGTGTGACCATGAGACAGATTATTTGGACTGTTAAGGAAGAGTTGAAGCGAAATCCTATGCTGTTTAACTGGATGATTTTGTCTCAGATTGTTGGTACACTCATGTGCATGTTTTATTTTTACTATCAAAATCAGTTACCAGATTTAAGTAGTTGGCAAATTTCAGCAGTTATGCTACTTGGTAGTCTCTTGAATATCGTTGCAGTTTATCTAGCGAGTAAGATTGGAAAGAGATATGCCGCCTTGAAGCTTTTCCCAATCCTCGTCCTACTGACTGGAGTTACCTACCTGCTGTCCTACTTTGGAACACCTCTAATCTATATTTTGATTTATTTGATTAGTAATGCTTTATATGCTCTTTTTCAGCCGATTTTTGACAATGATTTGCAAGAGCGCCTTCCAAGTGAAGTAAGGGCAACCATGCTGAGTGTCTACTCTATGATGTTTAGCCTAAGTATGATTGTGTTCTTCCCACTGACAGGGTGGTTGATTGATAATTTAGGCTTTGTAGTAACATTTCTTTATCTAGGATTCTTTTTAGTCTTGATTAGCCTTCTATTGACTATCTTTTTAGGAAAAATGGCTAAAAGAATGGATGATAAAGTGATTCCATAAATCAAAAAAATTACGAAAACTTGAGTGCCAAGCTCAGGTTTTTTAATAGGATGATTTTGGAGCTGTCTTTCATTTTTTTGCTCGGTTTTAACTAAGAAAAATTGGTTTACTTTGAAGGAAGAAATAAAATGCGATTGTTCTTGCATTCACTTGTAATAAAGCCCAATAGATGGTAAAATAGACGAGTGAAAAAAAGACAAAACAAAGCAAAAAATAATCTACTGTGGCAGTATGGTCTAGGGATGACGATTTTGTTTGTGGTTATCAGTGCTTCCTTTCTGTATCTGGTGTTTCTGGGTATGAAACCCTACCAAACAGCTAAAAGTGAAGGAGAAAAATTAGCTCAGCAGTATGCAGGATTAGAGCAGGCTGATCAGGTTGATTTATACAATGGCTTGGAATCCTATTACAGCGTTCTTGGTCGAAATAAACAGCAAGAATCACTTGCTGTCCTGATTGGAAAAGATGACCATAAGATTTACGTTTATCAGCTAAATCAGGGTGTTTCACAAGAAAAAGCAGAAACTGTTTCTAAGGAAAAAGGCGCTGGTGAGATTGACAAGATTACCTTTGGCCGTTATCAAGACAAACCAATCTGGGAAGTTAAGTCAGGCTCTGATTTTTATCTAGTAGATTTTGAAACAGGAGCATTGGTCAATAAGGAGGGCCTATGAAACTATCCAACCGTGTTTTAGAAATGGAAGAAAGTGTGACCTTGGCTGCTGGAGCCCGTGCCAAAGCACTGAAGGCCGAGGGAAGAGATATTTTGTCTCTAACCTTAGGTGAGCCAGATTTCACTACTCCAAAAAATATCCAAGATGCCGCCATTGCATCGATTCAAGATGGGCGAGCTTCTTTTTATACAGTGACCTCAGGTCTGCCAGAACTCAAGGCTGCGGTCAATACCTACTTTGAGCGCTTTTACGGCTATTCTGTAGCGCCAAATCAAGTGACAGTCGCTGCTGGAGCTAAGTATTCTCTCTATACCTTCTTTATGGCTGTGGTCAATCCAGGTGATGAAGTTATCATCCCAACCCCATACTGGGTCAGCTATGGAGATCAGGTTAAGATGGCAGAGGGTGTGCCAGTCTTTGTTCCTGCTAAGGAAGACAATCACTTTAAGGTAACTGTAGAGCAGTTAGAAGCAGCTTGTACAGACAAGACCAAGGTTTTGGTGCTGAATTCGCCATCCAATCCGACAGGTATGATTTATACTCGTGAAGAACTCTTGGAAATCGGAAACTGGGCTGTAGAAAAGGATATTCTCATCCTAGCAGATGATATCTATGGGCGCTTGGTCTATAATGGTCATGAGTTTACACCGATTTCTAGCCTATCGGAAGCGATTCGCAAGCAAACGGTAGTCATCAATGGTGTATCTAAAACCTATGCCATGACTGGTTGGCGGATTGGCTATGCCGTCGGAGAAGCAGACATTATCGCTGCAATGTCCAAGATTGCAGGTCAAACAACCTCCAACCCTTCAGCAGTAGCCCAGTATGCAGCAGTTGAAGCTCTATCAGGCGAGCAAGATACTGTAGAAAGCATGCGTCAGGCTTTTGAAGAACGTCTCAATACCATCTATCCCCTTCTTGCTGAGGTCCCTGGTTTTGAAGTCGTTAAGCCACAAGGAGCCTTCTATCTCTTCCCGAATGTCAAAAAGGCCATGGAGATGAAAGGCTATACGGATGTGACAGAATTTACAACGGCTATCCTAGAAGAAGCTGAAGTAGCCTTGGTAACAGGAGCAGGCTTCGGAGCGCCAGAAAATGTGCGCCTCAGCTATGCGACAGACCTAGACACGCTTAAAGAAGCAGTTAAACGCTTGAAAGAATTTATGGAAAAATAAAAGAAAAGGAAAAATAATGACAAAACGTGTAACGATTATTGATGTAAAAGACTATGTTGGTCAGGAAGTGACGATTGGCGCTTGGGTTGCCAACAAATCAGGAAAAGGGAAAATCGCCTTCTTGCAATTGCGTGATGGAACAGCCTTCTTCCAAGGTGTAGCCTTTAAACCAAACTTTGTCGAAAAATTTGGTGAAGAAGTGGGACTTGAGAAGTTTGATGTCATTAAACGCTTGAGCCAAGAAACTTCTGTTTATGTGACAGGAATTGTCAAAGAAGACGAACGTTCTAAGTTTGGCTATGAATTGGACATTACAGACATCGAAGTGATCGGTGAATCTCAAGACTACCCAATCACACCAAAAGAACACGGAACAGACTTCTTGATGGACAACCGTCACTTGTGGCTCCGTTCTCGTAAACAAGTAGCGGTGATGCAAATCCGTAACGCTATTATCTATGCAACTTATGAGTTCTTTGACAAGAACGGCTTTATGAAATTTGACAGCCCAATTCTTTCAGGAAATGCTGCGGAAGACTCAACAGAACTCTTTGAAACTGACTACTTCGGAACGCCAGCCTACTTGAGCCAATCAGGTCAGCTTTACCTAGAAGCAGGTGCTATGGCTCTTGGTCGTGTCTTTGACTTTGGTCCAGTATTCCGTGCTGAAAAATCAAAAACGCGCCGTCACTTGACTGAGTTCTGGATGATGGACGCAGAGTACTCATACTTGACACACGATGAGTCACTTGACTTGCAAGAAGCTTATGTAAAAGCTCTTCTTCAAGGTGTTCTTGACCGTGCGCCTCAAGCTTTGGAAACCTTGGAACGTGATATAGAGCTCTTGAAACGCTACATTGCAGAGCCATTCAAACGTATCACTTATGATCAAGCTATTGACCTCTTGCAAGAGCATGAAAATGATGAGGACGCTGATTACGAGCATCTTGAGCATGGAGATGACTTTGGTTCACCACACGAAACGTGGATTTCAAACCACTTTGGTGTGCCAACATTTGTCATGAACTATCCAGCAGCCATCAAGGCCTTCTACATGAAACCAGTTCCTGGAAATCCAGAGCGCGTGCTTTGTGCAGACTTGCTTGCTCCAGAAGGATATGGAGAAATCATCGGTGGGTCTATGCGTGAGGAAGACTATGATGCCCTTGTAGCTAAGATGGATGAACTTGGTATGGACCGTACAGAGTACGAATTCTACCTTGACCTTCGTAAATATGGTACAGTTCCTCACGGAGGATTTGGTATCGGTATCGAACGTATGGTAACCTTCGCAGCAGGAACAAAACACATCCGTGAAGCCATTCCATTCCCACGTATGTTGCACCGTATCAAACCGTAAAATTAAAAAATCAAAGTAAAAGGTCATATCGGCCTTTTATTTTTTGTCATGAAACTACCTAAAATACAGATTAATATATATATAGAAATTTACATATTTTGTATATAAATGTAGACATTCTAATTGAAAAAATGTTATAATATAAGGTAGGGATTAAGTACCTAAGTGTAGTCATTTAACTTTGTGAATCAGACTGGGAATGGAGGCATTTTTGAAATACTTGGGCGTAATTCCGCAATTAACATTTATTTTAAAAAGGAGATCATATGTATTCAAGAATGGATAAATACAACGGACAAAAGGTCCAACGCTTTTCAATCCGTAAGTATAGTTTTGGTGCAGCATCAGTAGCTGTAGCAGCTTATATGATGTTTGGTGGAGCAGCAACTGTTCAGGCTCACGAGCAAGGTACATCAGCTACATTGACTAGCGAACAGGTTAACCCTGATGCTGGAAATCAAGCAGATTCAAGCAAGTCTCAAGGTTCAACATACAATGCTACGCCAACTGTGGAAGCACAAACAGCTGAGCAACCAGCAGCCCAAGCTACAGCAACACCAGCTCCTGAGGTAGCACCAGCAGAAACACCAAAAGCTGCAGAAGCACCAGCTGCAAAGGCTGATACAAGCAAGTTGGAAGCAGCAATTGCTCGCTTAGAAGCAGCTTTAGAAAAAGCTACATCAACTGAAAAAACAGCTTCAGCAATTGAGTCTGCAAAAGCAGAATTAGCAAATGCAAAAGCTGTAGTTGCAAATGAAGCTGCAACAAAAGAAGAAGTAGCAAAAGCTACATCAGCAGTAAACGGTAAAGCTTTCGTTGTTGAAAGTATGCCAAAAGCAACAGCTGATAAAAAAGAAGAAAAAGTAAATAAAAATCAAGATCCACGTAATGGTCAAGCCATTCCTGGTCAAGGTGAAAGTGGATTAAGAGCTGTAGATACTTCAGCTGCAAATGCTGCATCAGAAGCAGAAAAATATAAAGGCATTCGTGATGCTGCTATTCCAGAGTTGCAAGCAAATATTGATAAAATTCAAGCTGAAATAGCAAAACAAGAAGCGCTACCTGCGAATAAAAAAGATCAATTTAAAATTGATGTTTTAAAAGGTATTAAACAAAAAGCAGAAAATGTTATTACAACTGCAAATGCAGCGGATGTAAGTTCAGCTCAAAAAATGAGCCAACAAGCAGAAGCTGTTAAATCTGAACGTGACTTATTAGCATTATATTTAAATGGTAAAGCTGAATTAGGCGCTCCAGTAAGTGAAAACCATGCTGCTTATGGTAACAACCCTAAAAACGGTGTATTCGAAAGCTTGAGAAAAGGTTTTGGAGACAAAGTAACATTCACTGATGCTGATAAAAAATCAGAAACAATTGCTACTCAATATGAAAGTGGACGTGACATTACTAATAAAGTAAACAATGAGCCAAACGCAAAAGATCCAATCGGTAGTGCAACATATAACTGGCAAGAAAAAACCATCACAAAAGCTGATGCAGAAGCTGGTGTGTTAAATGGTTGGAAAATTGAAAAAGGTGAAAAAGTTAATGCGGTTAAACCACTTGATGTAACAAATGTTACAGATAAAGATGGACAACCAAGTACACGTGAAGTTCCAAAATCTAAAATCTATTCAAACGATGGAGAATTGAAAAAATACCAAACAGGAGGTGAAAAAAGTTATGTTAATGGTAGTGGTGCTGTTCCTTCAGTAACACCTACTATTGATGTAATGAGAAAAAATGCATTTGGTGAAGTTAAAGACCGTGATTACTACCTTGAATTAGGAAGCAAAGGAACAACTCTTTCTAAAGAATTTGATGTGAACGGAAATTCTCGTCTAAACGTTAACTTAATTCATAGTGCTGCATATGGTGGTTCTACAGCTACTTCTGCTGGTGAAAGAGTCAAATTAACAATTGTTGATGCATTTACTGGTAAAGAAATTAAACCAGTTGAAGGTAAAAATGGTCCTTTAGCAACTGAACAACCTGCTCTAGCAGCTAATGGATGGAACCACTTAGACCGTATTTATGATATTCCAGCAGAAACTACAAAAATTAAAGTCTTAATTGAAGCTGGAAGTCAAGGAACAAATTCTTTAATTAATGATAACAACATCAATATTAAAGATGGTTACTTAATCGGTGGTATTGGTATTGCAACTGCACCAGCTGCTGAAGTAGTAACAACTGTTCGTTCAGAAGGTAAAACTGGTGAATATGGTTATACAAAAGATACAATCTACGATAAAGGCCAAAAAGGTAACTTTGACATCACAATTAAAAACACTGGTGGAATGAATATTGACTACTATTCTGCATCTAATGTTGAAGTAACAGTAGAAGTTCCTAAAGGTGTCGTATTAGAAGACAAAATCTACAATGCTAATGGTGGATCAAACTGGTTAGGAAATGTTTGGGCAAATACGATCAAATGGGTTCCAAATGATCCAAGTGATAACTCAAAAGGTGGAAAATTAACCTACAACGTACCAGCAGGAAACCGTATGGCTGCTGCAGAGACAAACTCTCGTACAACAAGCATTCCATTTACAGCTGCAGATAACTTCGTAGGACCAGCTGACTTTAAAGTTACAGTTAAGAGTGGTTTCGGAGACACAGATGCTGAAGGTAACAGACTGTATTCATATACTGCCAATGGATTAAAACCTCCATATGAAAATGAATTTAACCGTAATGGTTTAGCAGATTCAGATAATCCTGATTACAAATATGGTAAAGTAATCTTTATTAATAGTTTACAAACTAATTCAGTCATTACAGTACCAATTAACACGAATGATGAGCAACTAAAAGCAATCGCTTATAAAAAAGCACAAGAAGCTATTAAATCTCCAGAATTCACAAAATTATTAACAGACGTTACTGGTACAGCTGCATTAGGTGATACTAATGGTTCAACTTTTGTTAATAAAGATGATATCGCAATTACGAAAGTTGCTGAAGATGGTCGTGGGGTTGTTAAAGTACCTGTAACTTATACAGTAGATGGTAAAACATTTGAAACAACAGTTGATATTGAAGTAAACGTTGTTGAATCTAAGACAAAACCTATTGTAGTATTTGAAGGCGATGAAATTACACCTGCTAGCGTTAAAGAAAAAGTAGTACCTGCTACTACTAATGGTACAGCAAATGAACCAAAAGCAAGTGATATCTTTAAAACAGATGGTAAAGCTGGAAAATCAGGATTAACGATTCCAACTACAGTTACTCATAATGTAGATGGAACTGAAGTAACAGAAGATGTAAAAGTACCAGTTACAGTTCTTCCTAGAACAGAAGGTGAAGTTGACGTACCTAAAGGAGCTACTCCAGATAAAGTTAAGGATACTTTAAAAGCTAAAGCAGAAGAGTTAATTAAAACTCCAGACTTCCCAGCAAAAGTGCCAGAAGGATACACTGTTACAGTAGGAGAAATTCCAGAATTACCTGCTGATATAGCAAATAAAAAAGGTGAGCCTGTAGTTGTAAAAGTTCCAGTAACATTTACATCTCCAGACGGAACAACTTATACTTCAGAAATTCCAGTAACAGTTAACGTAAAAGGTTCAGAAGTGAAACCTGTATACGTAGTGGAAGGAAATCAACCAAAACCAGCAGATGTTAATGAAGCAATTACACCTGATAAAGGTGGAAATGTAACTCCTGTAACTGAAGCTGACATCAATAAAGATGTTCCTACAGATAAAGTTAAAGTTGGAGCAACTGATTTAACTGTTAAAGCAACTGTTAAATATCCAACTGGTGATGAAACTGTTAATGTACCAGTGAAAGTATTACCAAAAGCAACACCAACAGGTGTAACTGTATTGAAAGATACTGATGATACCGCTTTAACAAATGCTGTAAAAGAAAAAGCAACTGAAGCTGTAAGTAAATTAACAAACTTACCAGATGGAATTACTGCTTCATTAGATGAGAGAGAAACTTCTTACACATTACCAAAAACAGATTCAAATGGGGATAAAGATACAGTTCCTGTAAAAGTGTTATATAAAGATGATAAAGGTAATGTAGTTGGTGAAGATACAATTAACGTACCAGTTAAAGTAGTAAGCTCAACACCAAAACCAGTAGTAGTGTTTGAAGGTGAAACACCAAAATTAGACAAAGATTCAGTGACACCAGGTGAAGGTGGAAAAGTCGGAGAACCAACATCAGTTCCATCTACAAAAGATAAAGCTGGAGATACAGATGTATCAGTAGATGTACCAGTAACTTACGATAATGGAAAAGTAACTGAAACAGTTAAAGTGCCAGTAACAGTATTACCAGTAGCAAAAACTGATGTAACAGTAGCTAAGAATACTACTCCAGATAAACTGAAAGAATTAGCAAAAGATAAAGCTAAAGAAGCTGTTGAAGCAACAGACTTCACATCTAAATTACCAAAAGGTGCAACAGTAACTGTTGGCGATGTGACTGAAGATGTATTAGCTAAAATAACAGCTGAAAAAGGTACAAACACAGGAACTGTTAATGTGCCAGTAACCTACACAGTTGATGGAAAAGATTACACAACTACAATCCCAGTAACAGTAAATGTTAAAGGTTCAGATGTAAAACCTGTATACGTTGTAGAAGGTGATAAACCAAAATCTGATGATGTAAACAAAGCAATCACTCCTGATACTGATGGAACTACAACACCTGTAACTGATGAAGAGATCAATAAAGCTATCCCTACAACAGAAGGTAAAGTAGGTTCTCCAGATGTTAAAGTTACTACTAAAGTAACTTATAAAGATGGTGGAGACGAAGAAGTAACAGTACCTGTTACAGTATTACCAAAAGTTAAACCAGAAGGTGTAACAGTACCAAAAGATGCTGATAAGACTAAATTAGAAGAAGTTGTTAAAGAAAAAGCAGAAGAAGCAGCTAAAAAACTTAATGGTCTTCCAGATGGTGTAACTGTTACTGTAACAGATGTTAATACAACTCCTGGAACAGATAAAACAGGTGAACAAACACCAGCAACTGTAACGGTTGAATACAAAGATAAAGATGGAAACAAAATCACTAAAGTGATTGAAGTACCAGTAAACGTTGTGTCTTCAACACCACCATCAGTAGTAGTATTTGAAGGTGACACACCAAATTCTGAAGAAATTAAGAAAGGTATTACACCAGGTGAAGGTGGAACAGTAGGAGACCCTACAAAAGTTCCATCTACAGTAGGAAAAGCAGGGGATAAAGACGTTGAAGTAGAAGTACCAGTAACATACGGAAATGGTAAATTCAAAGAAAACGTTAAAGTTCCAGTAACTGTATTACCAAAACCAACAGCAGGTTCAGTAACAGTACCAAAAGATCTTTCAGAAAAAGAATTAAAAGATAAAGTTGGTAAAGATGCAGAAAATGCAATAAACAACGAAGAATTCAAGAAAAAACTTCCTGAAGGAGCAACTGTTAAAGTTGATTTAACAAATGTTACAGTACCAAAAACTTCAGAACCAGGAAAAGCTGGAGAAGTAGAAGTACCAGTGATTTACACTGTCAATGGTAAAGAGTACAAAACAACAGTTAAAGTACCAGTAACAGTGGTTGAAGGTAAAGAACAACTTGTACCAAAAGGTGATACTCCAGATCCAAAAGATAACATTACACCAGGAAATTACCCAGAAGGAGCTACATTCGAATACGATACACCAGTAGATACTTCTAAACCAGGTAAAAAAGAAGCTGTTGTTATCGTTAAGGATAAAGATGGTAAAGAAATTGTACGAGTTCCTGTAGTAGTGAATGTGGTAGAACCAAAAGTTACACCAATTATTGTTCCAGAAAGAACTAAACTTACTAAGGAAGATGTAGAAAAACACATCGAAATCCCAGGAGTAACTGGATGGGAAATCGTTGGGGAACCAGAACTTCCTGAAACATTCCCTGCAGGTGTAAGACCATCAGCAACCGTTACAGTTAAATTACCAAACGGTAAAACAATCAAAGTACAAGTACCAGTTATTGCAACTCCAACTACAACACCAATTGTTGTACCTCAAGGAACAACAATTACACCAGATGATGTTAAGAAACACGTTGATATTCCTAAAGAATCTGGATGGGAAATTATTGAAGTTGGAGAAATCCCAACAACTGAAACACCTGGAGATAAAACAGCTGTTAAAGTGAAGGTGAAATTACCAACTGGAGAAATTATCGAATTGGATGTACCAGTAAAAGTAACTCCTAACAATTCATTAATTCCTCAAACAGAACCATCACCAGCAACTCCAGCTCCACAAACACCACAGACTCCACAACCTGCTGGACCAACTGCTCCTGAACAACCTGTAACTCCTACGGAACCAGGACAACCAACAACACCTAATCAAACTCAACCAGCGGCACCAGCTCAAGCAGACACAACAGTAGCAACTGACACAACTGCTCAACCAGTATCTGCGACAGCTGCTAAACCAGCAACACCTAAATATGTTGAAGGTCAAAAAGAATTGCCTAACACTGGTACAGAAGATCATGCTAGCCTAGCAGCACTTGGACTTCTTGGAGTATTGAGTGGATTTGGTCTTGTGGCACGCAAGAAAAAAGAAGACTAAAAACTTATAGTTTTTGAGAAGATGATTCGTCATCTTCTTTTTTTGATGTTAAAATCGAAGAAATAGTATAGATTCATTTTTGAGATGATGCTTAATTGACTTCCTTGATGCATTTTTATGCAATATATATATATATATATTCAAGCATATGTGGAAAGAGTCTGATGATATTATTTTTTTGTACCTAGGACACAGAAATAATATAAATAAATCGAATATAAACGAGACATATTTATTGACGAGTTAATTTTATTTATGATAAAATAATATAGTTGTTTTTATAAAACAAACATATAGATTTATATGTAATTTTAGACTTTTAGATTGAGATAAAAAGGAGAAACCATGTATTCAAGAATGGAAAAATACCATGGTAGAAGAGCCCAGCGCTTTTCTATTCGTAAGTATAGCTTTGGTGCCGCAAGTGTTCTATTGGGAACTGCTCTTGTTTTAGGTGCTAATGGAGTACAAGCTGAAGAGACTGTAGCAGTAAATCCGGCTACTTCTGAACTATCAAATTCAGATAAAAATCTTTCGGGTTCGACTTTGTCAACACCTGTTGTTGAAGAACTTCCAGAATTAAAGATTGATGATGTAAAAGCAGAAGAAAAAACTGAAGCTAAGGAAGATGCTAAAACTGCAGCAACACCTGTAGCAGAAAAAGAAATTACTGAAGCGACTGCAGATAAAACTGATAAAAAATTAGAAACAGATGTAAAAGAAAAATCTGATAAAGAGCAAGCTGACAAAAAAGAAGTAGATAAAGAAAAAACTGACAAAGAAACATCTGAAAAAGTTGAAACAGAAAAAACACAAGATGATGTGAAGACAGTTCTTACTCAATTGACTTCAGAAGCTGATGTGATGGCAACAGTTGCCTCAAATTTCTCAGATAAAGAAGTGAAAGATGTTGAAGCTAAACAAAAATTGTCAGCTGCAGTTGCTGCAGTGAAGCTTGAAGCAGTAGCATCTAAAGGATTGCTTTCATCCGATGCTTCTAAAGATCAAATGGTAGCTCAAGTGAATCGTCTTTCTGCTGCCATTGAAGCAGTTTATACGGAAATGAAACGTGCAGGTCATGCAGGTAAAGTTGAAGCTGTGTTGGCGGATACTGCATCAAAAATTACAGGTAAAGATGTTCTTAGAGACGGAGAAACAGTTAATGCTGTAACAAACGCTTATGTTGATATGAATGCAGATAATACGGCTCCTACAGGATGGGGATTTGATACTACTATTAGTACATCAACTCTTAAAGCAGGTTCTATTACAAAAATTGAACTTACTAACTTAGCTGAGTTAGGTAGTGGTTTGGCAGTAAATACGGAAATCAGAGCGACTGATGGAACAGTAGTTGGTAAAGTTAAATCTATCGACTTTAAAACAACTACAGGAAACAACAATAACAAATCTGTACCATATTGGGCGCAACGTACTCAACGTGGAATGACTTATGACCAGCGTGTTGCTGAGCAACCAGCGGTAGCTAACGAAACTGGTACATATACTTACAACATCGAGTGGAACGATAAAGTAAAAGACTATCCGAATGTGTCGTTTGGAGCGAGTAATTTATCGGGTAATGGATATTTAGCACCACAAATTTCAAAAGACACTCCGTATACAGCGACTATTAAAATTGATGGGCGTACGGTTCTTGAACATACTTATACAAGAAAAGGTCAACAACCTAGCTATCAAAAACAAGGTACTAGTGCATCACTAAGTGAAAATAATGGATTGAACTACCTTAACAATGAGCTAAAAAGTAGAAGTGATTCAATCGTATTAAGAACTGATTCAGATGTTCGTTATGGAGTAGGATCTAAATTTACGATTAAACTTCCTAATGCAGATTTTACTGAATTTAAAGAACTTGAAGGAAGTTCTAGCTTTGTAAATGGATTAAATACAGCGTCTACTATTAACCCTAATAAAGGTGATAGTATTACTTATCGTCCACAAAATCGTTGGTCTAATGCTAGAGCTAATGAAAACAATGTATGGATTTTACAAGATGGTCGAGATACTGGTTTTACATTAACACCTAGATTAATTTCACCAACGGAATTAGAACTTACTGTTACAGAAGGAACTATTCAAGAAGATTCTATAGTCTCTATGCCTCTTCAATCTTTAGGTATTGAGAAAGTAGTAAAAGATAAAACCTTAACAAGTGAATATTCTAATATTACTTATGAAAATGGATTAATTAAACAAGGTTATGTAGGAAACGATAAAACTGCAGCAACTCTTACTGTATCAGGTGGAGAATCTATTAACGGTGGGAAAGAAGATGTTATAACTAAAGTGCCAAATGGTTGGAATGTTAATGGTGACGGTAGAGTTCAAGGTGAGCCACCAACAGGAGCTGTTGTTAGAACATTCAAAGATTTAGTGACAGGTGAAGTTATAGGTTTCGAAACAACAAAATATACGGGGAATATACCTTTAAGTGAAGATGGTTCAAAAGATTATACTAATGTACTTGGAAATAAATATGATGTAAGTAATGATAACGTAGACTTAGTTAAAGAAGTTAATGGAGAAGAATACATTCTTGCAGATATTCCTGCTAAAAATGCTAAAGGAACACTAAGTGTTACGAAGACAAGAGCAAGAGATTTATATTCTGAAGAAGAATTAAAAGCTAAAGGTGTAAATGGGTCTGCATTTGTTAACCCAGTAGATTATGATTACGTTAAGAAAACAAAAGTAGAAGAAGTAAACCGTACAATTAAATTTGTATATGCGGATGATGTTAAAGGTCTTGCAGGTACAGAAGTATTCCCACCAGAAAAACAAACTGTAAGCTACACAGGTTCAATCAAGTTAACTGCACAAGGTAAAGCGGTAATTAACTCTGATGACAGACCAGTTTATATTAACTGGAAAGGAACTGATGGACAAAGCACTGATCTTCCAGAACTTGCAGTACCTCAAAAAGAAGGTTACATCGCAAGTGTTGAAAAAGTCCCAGTACAAGCAACAACAGCTACAGATGAAGATTACGAATATGTTGTTAAATATACAGCAATCCAAAAAGCGAAAACAACATTCGTAGACGAAAAAGGAAATGCAATTCCAGGAGTAGCTGAAATTACTGAACAAGGTGGATCAGAAACTCCATTAACAAAAGAAGCTGATGTTAAAGCTAAAATCGCAGAACTTGAAAACAAAGGATATGAATTAGTATCTAATACATACCCAGAAGGTGGTAAGTTCGATACGGATAAAGATACAGATCAAGAGTTCAAAGTAATACTTAAACAAAAAGAAGTTACAGTAACACCAGATCAACCAAAAACACCAGGAACTCCAGTAGATCCAAACAACCCAGACGGACCTAAATACCCAGCTGGACTTGAAGAAAAAGATCTAAACAAAACAGTAACACGTACAATCACATACGTATACGCAGATGGAACTCCAGTGTTAAATGAAGACGGAACTCCTAAGACAGTAACACAAGAAGCTAAATTCACTCGTGAAGCTAAGGTTAACTTGGTAACAGGTGATGTTACATATGGAGATTGGTCAGAACCTAAAGATTTAGCTGAAGTTAAATCACCAGTAGTAACAGGTTTCTTAGCTGATAAAGCAAGTGTAGCACTGGTAAATGTAACAGGTGATTCAGAAGATATTAAGGAAGTAGTAACATACAAACCATTAGGATCATGGGTACCAAATATTCCAGGTAAAACACCGACACCAATCAAATATCCAAATAATCCAAATGATCCAACAAAACCAGGAGATAAACCAATTCTTCCATACGAACCAGGTATGACTCCAAAAGATGGAAATGATCAACCACTTAAACCAGTAGATCCAGCAGATCCAACAAAAGGATATATCGTACCAGATCTTCCAACAGATCCAAGTCAAGACACACCAATCAACTACGTAAAAGATACGCAAAAAGCTAAGACTACTTTCGTAGATGAAAAAGGGAATCCAATTCCAGGAGTAGAAGCTATTACTGAACAAGGTGATTCAGATACACCATTAACAAAAGAAGCTGAAGTAAAAGCTAAGATCAAAGAACTAGAAAACAAAGGATATGAATTAGTATCTAATACATACCCAGAAGGTGGTAAGTTCGATAAAGATGCGAAAACTGATCAAGAGTTCAAAGTAACGCTTAAAGCTAAAGAAGTTACAGTAACACCAGATCAACCAAAAACACCAGGAACTCCAGTAGATCCAAACAATCCAGATGGACCTAAATACCCAGCTGGATTAGAAGAAAAAGATCTAAACAAAACAGTAACACGTACAATCACATACGTATACGAAGATGGAACTCCAGTGTTAAATGAAGATGGAACACCAAAAACAGTAACACAAGAAGCTAAATTCACACGTGAAGCTAAAGTCAACTTGGTTACAGGTGAGGTTACATACGGAGACTGGTCAGAAGCTAAAGACTTACCTGAAGTGAAATCACCAGTAGTTAAAGGATACTTAGCTAATAAAGCAACAGTACCAGCTACAAAAGTAACTGCAGATTCAGAAAATACTAAAGAAGTAGTAACCTACAAACCAATCGGTTCATGGATTCCAAACATCCCAGGTCAACCAACAAACCCAATCAAGTATCCAAATGATCCAACAGATCCAACCAAACCGGGTCAACCAACAGAAACATTACCATACGTTCCAGGATTTACACCAGAAGATAAAGATGGTAATCCGTTGAAACCAGTAGATCCAAACGATCCAACTAAAGGATATGAAGTTCCAAGTATCCCAACAAATCCAGGTGAGGATACACCAATTAACTATGTAGCTAACAAAGCTAACTTGGTAGTTAAATATGTAGATGAAAATGGGAAAGAACTTCTACCAACAGAAACTAAAGAAGGTAAAGTTGGTGATGACTACTCTACAAGTGGAAAAGTTATTACTGGCTATGTATTGGACCGTGTAGAAGGTGAAGCTAAAGGTAAGATTGGAACAGATGGTTCAACAGTAACATATGTTTACAAACCACTAGGTTCATGGATTCCAAACATTCCAGGACAATCAACAAACCCAATTAAATATCCAAACGATCCACAAGATCCAACCAAACCGGGTCAACCAACAGAAACATTACCATACGTACCAGGATACACTCCAAAAGATGGCAATGGACAACCACTTAAACCAGTTGATCCGAAAGACCCAACTAAAGGATATGTGGTACCAAACGTTCCAACAGATCCAAGTCAAGATACAGTAATTAACTATGAAGCAAATGATGCTAACCTAGTAGTCAAGTATGTAGATGAAAAAGGAAAAGACTTAATCCCTGCAGAAACAACAAAAGGAAAAGTAGGAGATGACTATACTACAAGTGGAAAAGTTATTACTGGATACGTATTGGACCGTGTAGAAGGTGAAGCTAAAGGTAAGATTGGAGAAAATGGTACAACAGTAACGTATGTGTACAAACCACTTGGTTCATGGATTCCAAACATCCCAGGACAACCAACGAACCCAATCAAGTATCCAAATGATCCAACAGATCCAACAAAACCGGGACAACCAACAGAAGTAGTACCATATGTACCAGGATACACTCCAAAAGATGGCAATGGTCAACCACTTAAACCAGTAGATCCGAACGATCCAACTAAAGGATATGAAGTACCAAATATTCCAACAGATCCAGGTCAAGATACTCCAATCGACTACGTAGCAAACAAAGCTAACCTAGTAGTTAAGTATGTAGATGAAAAAGGCAAAGATCTTCTTCCTACAGAAACTACAGAAGGTAAAGTAGGCGATGAGTACTCTACAAGTGGAAAAGTTATTACTGGATACGTATTGGACCGTGTAGAAGGTGAAGCTAAAGGTAAGATTGGTAAAGATGGTTCAACAGTAACATACGTGTACAAACCACTAGGTTCATGGATTCCAAACATCCCAGGACAACCAACGAACCCAATCAAGTATCCAAATGATCCAACAGATCCAACAAAACCGGGAAGTGATAAACCAGTTCTTCCATACATACCAGGTCACACACCTGTTGATGGAAATGGTCAACCACTTAAACCAGTAGATCCAAACGATCCAACTAAAGGATACGAAGTACCAAATGTCCCAACTAATCCAGGTGAGGATACACCAATCAATTACGTAGCAAACAAAGCGAACCTAGTAGTTAAATATGTAGATGAAAAAGGCAAAGACCTTCTTCCAACAGAAACTACAGAAGGTAAAGTAGGCGATGAGTATGCTACAAGTGGAAAAGTGATCCCAGGATATGTACTTGTAAGAGTAGACGGAGAAGCTAAAGGTAAGATTGGAAAAGATGGTTCAACAGTAACATATGTTTACAAACCACTTGGTTCATGGATTCCAAATATTCCAGGTCAACCAACAAATCCAATCAAGTATCCAAACGATCCAGCAGATCCAACAAAACCAGGAAGTGATAAACCTGTTCTTCCATACGTACCAGGTCATACACCTGTTGATGGAAATGGTCAACCACTTAAACCAGTAGATCCAAACGATCCAACAAAAGGATATGAAGTACCAAATATCCCAACTAACCCAGGTGAGGATACACCAATTAATTACATTCCAAATGTAACTCCAAATGTAGATCAGGGTGGTTATACTCCGCAACCACAACCGCAACCTGAACAAGTTGTGACTTACTATGTAGACGAAAATGGTAAAGATATCGCACCAAGTGAAAAAGGAGCACAAGCTCCAAAAGGAATTTCAGGTTACGAATACGTAACAACTACGAAAGACCTTAATGGAAATCTTGTACACCATTACAAGAAAGTGACAACACCACAATCAGTTCCAACAACACCAGAGACTTCTGAACAACCAGTACCCCCAGTGCAACCGGAACAGCCAACAAATCCAACCCAACCAGCAATTCCTGCGCAACCAACAAGTCCAGCTAATGAAACAGTAGCGACTGATGTTGCTGATAAACCAGAAACCCCTAAATATGTTGATGGTCAAAAAGAATTGCCTAACACGGGTACAGAAGCTAACGCTAGCCTCGCAGCGCTTGGACTTCTTGGAGCCCTAAGTGGATTTGGACTTCTTGCTCGCAAGAAAAAAGAGGACTAAAAACTCATAGTTTTTGAGAAGATGATTCGTCATCTTCTTTTTTATTTCATAGTTTTTACTTGCGTAAAAAAATGTTTTCTAGTATAATAGTTTATTGTGAGCGAACCTCACTTACCCCTTGCAAAGTCTTGGGGTCATTAGACCAAAAGGAGGAACATATCAATGGCTAAATACGAAATTCTTTATATTATTCGTCCAAACATTGAAGAAGAAGCTAAAAACGCTTTGGTAGCACGTTTTGACTCTATTTTGACTGACAACGGTGCAACTGTTGTTGAATCAAAATCTTGGGAAAAACGTCGTCTTGCATACGAAATCAAAGATTTCCGTGAAGGACTTTACCACATCGTTAACGTTGAAGCAAACGACGACGTAGCTCTTAAAGAGTTTGACCGTCTTTCAAAAATCAACGCTGACATTCTTCGTCACATGATCGTCAAAACTGACGCTTAAGAAGGTAAACTATGATTAACAATGTTGTACTTGTAGGGCGTATGACACGTGACGCTGAGTTACGTTATACCCCATCAAATGTAGCAGTTGCGACTTTTACTCTTGCAGTAAACCGTACATTTAAGAGTCAAAATGGTGAACGTGAGGCTGATTTTATCAATGTCGTTATGTGGCGCCAACAGGCTGAAAATCTTGCTAACTGGGCTAAAAAAGGCTCACTTATCGGGGTGACAGGTCGTATCCAGACTCGTAGTTACGATAACCAGCAAGGACAACGTGTCTACGTGACTGAGGTCGTGGCTGAGAATTTCCAAATGTTGGAAAGCCGTAGTGTGCGTGAGGGTCATACAGGTGGAGCTTACTCTGCCCCAAGTTCAAACTATTCAGCACCTACAAATTCAGTACCAGACTTTTCACGTGATGAAAATCCATTTGGAGCAACAAATCCATTGGATATTTCAGATGATGATTTACCATTCTAATGGACAACTAAAATTATAAAGGAGAAAAAACATGGCTCAACAACGTCGTGGCGGATTCAAACGCCGTAAAAAAGTTGATTACATCGCAGCAAACAAAATTGAATATGTTGATTACAAAGATACTGAGCTTCTTAGCCGTTTCGTTTCAGAACGTGGGAAAATTCTTCCTCGTCGTGTAACAGGAACTTCAGCTAAAAACCAACGTAAAGTAACAACAGCTATCAAACGCGCTCGCGTAATGGCTTTGATGCCTTTCGTAAACGAAGATTAAAGAAAAGACCCTGACGGGTCTTTTTTCATGAGTTTGAAAACAAGAAAGTGAATTAAGACCTGGGTGGGTCTTTTTCACGAGATAGTTTTTTTCTGACCTTGGCGTGCTATAATGGTAATAAAAAGAGTAAAGGTGGGTAAGTCAAAGATGAATTGTACGATTAGAAATATGATTAAGTCTGATATTGAATCCTTATCTCATGGATTTATGAATCAAGGTTGACCTGGTAGAGAGGAAATTTTGGCTAGATATTTTCTGGAACAGGAAAGTGGGAAGAGAGAAGTCTTAGTTGCAGAGATTGATGGTGCAGTAGCGGGCTACGTTACCATTTTGCCCTCTGCTAAACATGGTCCTTTTGCAGAAGTCTATCCAGAATTATCAGATTTTAATGTGTTTGAGCCTTTTCGAAATCAAGGGATTGGGAATCAACTGCTAGAAGAAGCAGAAAAACGAGTCAAGTTTGTTTCGAGTAAGGTTACTCTGGGTGTAGGTTTGCACTTGGGGTATGGTCCTGCTCAGAGATTGTATATCAAACGAGGCTATATTCCAGATGGGACAGGTGTCTGGTATAGAAATAAACCGCTAGAAATGGGTGCAAGTTGTCAAAACGATGATGATTTAGTTTTATACTTATCCAAGGACTTACAATAAAACGGGAAACTTTTTGAAAATAGGGGATTTAGCTACTTTATGGTATAATGGAAAGAGTTAGATTGAAAGAGGTAGTGAGATGGATGCCAAATTAAGATACAAGGCAAAGAAGATAAAGATTGTCTTTTTTGATATTGATGATACATTACGGAATTCAAAGACAGGTTTTATTCCAGCTTCAATCCCAACTGTTTTTAAGCAATTACGTGAGAAAGGAATCTTGACAGGTATTGCTTCTGGACGAGGGATTTTTGGTGTTGTTCCGGAGATTCGTGAGCTCAAGCCTGACTTTTTTGTGACCTTAAATGGTGCCTATATCGAAGATAAAAAAGGTCAGGTCATTTATCAGCATCAGATCGAGAAATCAGATGTTGAGGAGTATATCTCTTGGGCCAAGCAAGAAGGAATTGAGTATGGTTTGGTTGGGAGTCATGATGCCAAGTTGTCGACTCGCACCGATATGATTAGTGAGGCTATCAATCCAATTTATCCCGATTTGGATGTGGATCCAGATTTCCATGAAAAAGAAGATATCTATCAGATGTGGACTTTTGAAGATAAGGGAGATGACTTGCACTTGCCTGACAGTCTCTCAGACAAACTTCGCATGGTTCGTTGGCATGAGCATTCGTCTGATATTGTTCCGATTTCAGGCTCCAAAGCGACGGGTGTGGAAAAGGTTGTGGAACACCTTGGCTTGAAACCAGAGAACGTCATGGTTTTTGGAGATGGGCTGAATGACTTGGAACTCTTTGATTATGCTGGAATCAGCGTTGCCATGGGAATTTCCCATGATAACATCAAAGAAAAAGCAGATTATATTACAAAAACGTTAGAAGAAGATGGTATTTTTAATGCCTTAGAAAGATTTGGTATGGTAGAAAAAGAATTGCATTTCCCACAAGTAGACATTGAAACAGTAGAAGGTCCGTTGGCGACTATTAAGACCAATCACGGAGACTTGCGTATCAAGCTCTTCCCTGAACATGCTCCTAAAACAGTGGCTAACTTTGTAGCTCTTTCTAAAGATGGCTATTATGATGGTGTCATTTTCCACCGTATTATCAAGGACTTTATGATCCAAGGTGGAGACCCAACTGGAACTGGTATGGGTGGCGAGTCAATCTACGGTGAATCATTTGAGGATGAATTCTCTGAAGAACTTTACAATATCCGTGGTGCCCTTTCCATGGCTAATGCTGGGCCAAATACCAACGGCAGCCAATTCTTTATTGTGCAAAATCAACACCTGCCTTATTCTAAAAAGGAGATTGCTCGTGGTGGTTGGCCAGAACCGATCGCAGAAATCTATGCAGAGCAAGGTGGGACACCTCACCTAGACCGTCGTCACACTGTATTTGGTCAGCTAGCTGATGAAGATTCTTATGCTGTTTTGGATGCCATTGCTGCTGTTGAGACTGGAGCTATGGACAAGCCAGTTGAAGATGTCGTGATTGAAACAATTGAAATTGAGGACTAAGATGAAAATCGGTGATAAGCTAAAGGGGCGTATTACAGGGATTCAGCCCTACGGTGCCTTTGTTGAGCTAGAGACGGGCGATACGGGGCTGATTCACATTTCGGAGATTCGGACAGGCTTTATTGAAAATATCCAAGAAGCCTTGAAAGTCGATGAAGAGGTTCTGGTTCAGGTGGTGGATTTAGATGAATTTACAGGGAAAGCTAGCCTTTCTATCCGCACCTTGGAGGAAGAAAAGCACCAGTTTCCTAGACGGAGACGCTTTTCAAGCGACCGCTTTAACTATGGTTTTGCCCCTCTCAAACGAATGATGCCAATTTGGACCAAGGAAGCCCTTCAATATTTGAAGAAGCAGAAGCGCTAGTTAGAAAACTCTATCTTTTGTAATGTTAATATGAATTTGTTATAATAGGACCATGGAAGAAGAACAATTATTAAAATCAGGGGAGCGCATTAACCAGCTCTTTTCGACAGATATCAAAATCATTCAAAATAGAGAGGTTTTTAGCTATTCGGTGGATAGTGTTCTCTTGTCACGTTTTCCACGTTTTCCTAAGAAGGGCTTAATTGTGGATTTCTGTGCTGGGAATGGAGCAGTGGGGCTATTTGCTAGCACTCGTACCCAGGCACAGATTTTGGCTGTTGAGATTCAGGAGCGTTTGGCAGATATGGCTGAACGCTCTGTCCGTTTGAATGGTTTGGAAGAGCAGATGCAGGTCATCTGTGATGATTTGAAAAATATGCCTGCTTACATTCAGGGAAGTAAGGTGGATATGATTTTGTGTAATCCGCCCTATTTTAAGGTGGATCCTCATTCTAACTTGAACGAGAGTGAACACTATCTCTTGGCACGCCATGAAATCACAACTAATTTGGAAGAAATCTGTCGTAGTGCCCAAAGTATTCTCAAGTCTAATGGGCGTTTGGCCATGGTTCATCGTCCTGATCGACTCTTGGATATTTTGGACATGTTTCAACGGCATAATCTAGCACCTAAGCGTCTGCAGTTTGTTTATCCAAAAAGAGAAAAGGAAGCTAACATGCTCTTGATTGAGGCTATCAAGGATGGATCAAGAAGCGGTTTTAAGGTCTTGCCACCTCTCATTGTTCACAATGATGACGGTTCTTATACGCCGGAACTTGAAGAGATTTATTATGGATCATAAGGCTTATATGTATGTGCTGGAGTGCCGTGACGGTTCCTACTATACAGGATATACGACTGATGTGAAAAAACGCCTCGCTGTTCATAATAGTGGGAAGGGAGCCAAATATACACGAGCTCGCTTGCCAGTCAAACTTATCTATGCTCAAGGTTTTGCCAGTAAGGAAGAAGCCATGTCTGCAGAAGCCCTTCTCAAGCGTAAGAAGAGGCCGCAGAAGGAAAGATTTTTATCTGAAAATCAAGATAGAAATTTACTTATACTCAATGAAAATTAAAGAGCAAACTAGGAAGCTAGCCGTAGGCAGTACTTGAGTACGGCAAGGCGAAGCTGACGTGGTTTGAATTTGATTTTCGAAGAGTATCAGTTATTTTGAAGAGTAGTGGGGAGTCCTTTGACTCCTCTTACTTTTGTCAAAAAGCGAAAAAAATGCTACAATAAAGAGAATAAACAAAATGAGGTATTATCATGTCTAAGATTCTAGTATTTGGTCACCAAAATCCAGACTCAGATGCCATCGGGTCATCTGTAGCCTTTGCCTACCTTGCAAAAGAAGCTTATGGTTTGGATACGGAAGCTGTTGCCCTTGGAACTCCAAATGAAGAAACAGCCTTTGTCTTGAACTATTTTGGTGTAGAAGCACCGCGTGTCATCACTTCTGCTAAAGCAGAAGGTGCAGAGCAAGTTATCCTGACTGACCACAATGAATTCCAACAATCTGTATCAGATATCGCTGAAGTAGAAGTTTATGGTGTTGTGGACCACCACCGTGTGGCTAACTTTGAAACTGCAAGCCCACTTTACATGCGTTTGGAGCCAGTTGGTTCAGCGTCTTCAATCGTTTACCGTATGTTCAAAGAACATGGTGTAGCTGTGCCTAAAGAGATTGCTGGTTTGATGCTTTCAGGTTTGATTTCAGATACCCTTCTTTTGAAATCACCAACAACACACCCAACAGATAAGGTTATTGCTCCTGAATTGGCCGAATTGGCTGGTGTTAACTTGGAAGAGTATGGTTTGGCTATGTTGAAAGCTGGTACAAACTTGGCTAGCAAATCTGCTGAAGAATTGATTGACATCGATGCTAAGACTTTTGAATTGAACGGAAATAATGTCCGTGTTGCTCAAGTAAACACAGTTGACATCGCTGAAGTATTGGAACGTCAAGCAGAAATTGAAGCTGCAATGCAAGCTGCTAACGCAGCAAATGGTTATTCTGACTTTGTCTTGATGATTACAGATATCGTCAACTCAAACTCAGAAATCCTAGCACTTGGTGCTAATATAGGCAAGGTCGAAGCGGCTTTCAACTTCAAACTTGAAAACAACCACGCTTTCCTTGCTGGTGCTGTTTCACGTAAGAAACAAGTGGTACCTCAATTGACTGAAAGCTTCAATGCTTAAGATTTTGAGTGTTAATTCAAATTAGGAAAGGCTAGTTTGCCTTATATCGAAAGGAGTTTCGGCTCCTTTTTTTCTAGGAGTGAAGCATGTTAGAAAATGGCGATTTGATTTTTGTGAGAGATGAGTCAGATATGGGACAGGCCATCCAGACTTCCACAGGCAACTATAACCATGTTGCCATTTATTTGGATGGGATGATTTACCACGCTAGTGGACAGGCTGGTGTTGTCTGTCAAGAACCTGCAGACTTCTTTGAGCCCAATCACTTGTACGACCTTTATGTCTACCCAGAAATGGATATCCAATCTGTGAAGGAAAAAGCTTGCAAACATCTAGGGGCACCCTACAATGCTTCTTTCCATCCAGATGGCGCTGGTTTCTACTGTTCCCAGTATATAGCAAAAATTCTACCGATTTTTGAAACTATTCCCATGAAATTTGGAGATGGGGAGCAGGAGATTAGTGATTTTTGGAGAGAGTATTACAGAGAACTAGGTCTGCCTGTTCCTTTGAACAAGCCGGGGACCAATCCTAGTCAGTTGGCAGCATCGCCTCTGTTAGAATGTAAAGAAAGGAATCTTCATGATTCAGATTTTTAATCCATCTCGTTTGACGAGACAGCCATTTTTTAGAGAATTGATCCGCTATCTGGACCAGCATGAGGATGTGATTCTACGGGAAATTAAGGCTCAATTTCCAGATGTAGCAGTTGACAAACTCATGGAAGAGTATATAAAGGCTGGCTTGATTCTACGGGAAAATAAGCGCTATTACCTTAATCTCCCTATGCTTGAGTCACTCGATAATCTAGAACTGGATCAAGAGATTTTTGTCAGCGAAGATAGTCTGATCTATCAAACCTTGTTGGAGCAGACTTTTGAGACGGAATTACGAAATCAAACTAATGCAGCTATTTTAGTTGAAAAGACGGACTTTGCGCGAACTAAAATGACCCTGTCCAATTATTTCTACAAGGTCAAACATCAGTATCCTTTGACAGAGAAACAGCAGAAACTTTATGACATTTTAGGAGATGTCAATCCTGAGTATGCACTCAAATACATGACAACTTTTTTGCTGAAATTTCTCAAAAAAGATCAATTGATCCAGAAACGCCGTGATATTTTTGTGGACAGTTTAGTCGTCCTAGGATATATTGTCCAAAATGAAGATGGAAAGTATGAGTTGGCCGTCGATTTTGATAAGGAAAGATTAACTTTCTACTTGGCCTGATTTCTTATCTCTGAGCACATTGTTTGACTTTCCTTAGTATTCGGTATAAACTATATGTAACCGGTAACACATATCGGAATAAAACTAAAGGAGACAATTATATGTCACTTGAAAACAAATTGGAACAAGCAACAGGCGCTATCAAAGAAGGATTTGGTAAGGTTACTGGGGATAGCAAGACTGAAGCAGAAGGCGCTGTAGAAAAGACAGTTGCTAAGGCAAAAGAAGTAGTTGAAGATGCTAAAGGTGCTGTAGAAGGTGCCGTTGAAGGTTTGAAAAACGCTTTTAAATAAAAATAGAAAAAATCAAGGGTTTCGTTTCCCTTGATTTTTTTACGATCCTTACAAATAATTTTCTGCGACGGCTGCATCTCCAGGATAGGCTTCTTTCTTTCCTTGGACGATTTGGTAGCAATCGGCTCCCTTGCCAGCAATAATAACTGCATCTAATTCGTGATTTGTGATAGCCATAGCTGCCTTGATGGCCTCTTGGCGATCCGCAATTTTTTCAACAGGATGATTGATGTAGCTACTAATTTCATCTGCAATGGCCATTGGGTCTTCGTAGTTGGGGTCATCAGCAGTCAGAAAGACTTGAATCTCAGGGTGCTGATTGAGGAGGAGGCCAAAGTCCTTACGACGGCTTTCTCCCTTATTGCCTGTCGAACCGAGAACCAGAGCAATTTTTCCAGTTTGATGAGTTTCAACCACATTGATGAGTTTTTTGAGACTGTCACCGTTGTGGGCATAGTCGATGAAGACCTTGGATCCATTTTTCTGAGTGAGGACTTCCATACGACCAGGAACACGGGTTGCAGCGATTCCTTTTTTGATGTCTTCAAGACTAGCTCCGAGACGGAGGCAGGCAAGTCCAGCAGCAACTGCATTTTCTTGATTGAAGTGGCCAATGAGTTGGATATCATAGTCTCCAGCTAATTTCCCTGTAGCTGAGAAGCTAAAGGCTTTGGAATTTTTGATTTGGTTGCTCGACTGACTACCGTAGAAATCATAGTCTTGATCTTCTACTTGTTCTTTCAAGACAGAAAAGTGGTCCATGTCACTGTTAATGATGACTGCTCGGCTATTTTTCATCAAGAGCCGCTTGTGGTAGAAGTAGTCTTCAAAGCTAGGGTGTTCAATCGGGCCGATATGGTCTGGGCTAATATTGAGGAAAACTCCCACATCAAAAGTTAGACCATAGACACGTTTGACCAGATAGGCTTGACTGGAGACTTCCATGATGAGATGGGTGCGGTCATTTTGCACAGCTTGATTCATCATGTCAAAGAGATCGATACTCTCAGGGGTTGTCAATGCAGACTTAAAGAAAGTTTTGCCATCTAGAGTTGTGTTCATAGTTGACAACATAGCAGGTCGATGCCCTTGAGATAAAATGTTATAGGCGAAATAGGCTGCTGTTGTCTTGCCCTTGGTCCCAGTGAAGGCAAGGAGTTTGAGTTTTTCCTGTGGATTTCCATAAAATTCCATGGCAATCAAACTCATAGCTTTCTTGATATCACTGACGATAATGACAGGAATACCAACTTCATAGTCTTCTTCAGCCACGTACCAACCGAGGCCTTGAGAGATGGCTGACATCAGAAATTCCTTCTTAAAGGCAGCACCCTTGACGAAAAAGAGGCTCTTCTCTTTGGCCTTGCGGCTATCATAGCAGATGGTGTCAAATACGACATAACTGTAGTTGTAGTGATAATGTCCTTGGTCGATAATCTCACGGAAGAGACCATCTTTCTTTAAAATATCTAATACGGTTTCAATCTTAATCATACTTTCTATTGTAAACCGAAAGTCGTAAATTTACAAGTGACAAGGAAAAGTTTATAATGGAAGATGAGGAATTTTTCCTAGTTATTAAAATCAAATGAGGAATCTATGTCTAACGAAAACAATCACCAGCAGGCCCAGATGTTACGGGGGACTGCTTGGCTAACGGCTAGTAACTTTATCAGTCGCCTACTTGGGGCCATTTATATTATACCCTGGTATATCTGGATGGGGTCCTATGCGGCTACAGCAAATGGCCTCTTTACAATGGGCTACAATATCTATGCCTGGTTCTTGCTGGTTTCAACAGCAGGTATTCCGGTTGCGGTGGCCAAGCAAGTAGCTAAGTACAATACCATGCGAGAAGAAGAGCATAGCTTTGCCTTGATTCGGAGCTTTTTAGGCTTTATGACAGGACTAGGTCTGGTCTTTGCTTTGGTCTTGTATGTCTTTGCTCCTTGGCTAGCAGACTTGTCGGGTGTAGGGAAAGACTTGATCCCAATCATGCAGAGTTTGGCTTGGGCGGTCTTGATTTTCCCATCTATGAGTGTGATTCGAGGCTTCTTCCAAGGGATGAATAACCTGAAACCTTATGCCATGAGCCAAATCGCTGAGCAGGTCATTCGCGTTATCTGGATGCTCTTAGCTACCTTTATGATTATGAAAATGGGCTCAGGAGATTATCTAGCAGCGGTTACCCAATCCACCTTTGCTGCCTTTGTCGGTATGGTAGCCAGCTTTGTAGTTTTGATCTATTTCCTTGCCAAAGAAGGTTTACTCAAAAGAGTCCTTGAAACAGGAGATAAGATAAACAGCAAGCGTCTTTTAGTCGACACCATTAAGGAAGCCATTCCTTTTATCCTGACAGGATCTGCTATCCAGCTTTTCCAGATTTTGGACCAGATGACCTTTATCAATAGTATGAGTTGGTTTACCAACTATAGTAATGAAGACTTGGTTGTCATGTTTTCTTATTTCTCTGCTAATCCTAATAAAATCACTATGATTTTGATTTCTGTTGGGGTTTCGATTGGGAGTGTAGGTTTGCCACTTTTGACTGAAAACTATGTTAAGGGGGACTTGAAGGCGGCTTCTCTTCTCGTTCAGGACAGCATTACCATGCTTTTCCTATTCTTGCTACCAGCAACGGTTGGAGTAGTCATGGTAGGAGAACCTCTCTATACTGTCTTCTATGGCAAGCCAGATAGTTTGGCTATGGGCTTGTTTGTCTTTGCAGTTTTGCAGTCTACTATTTTAGGCTTGTACATGGTCTTGTCTCCAATGCTTCAAGCCATGTTCCGCAACCGCAAGGCAGTTCTCTATTTTATCTATGGTTCCATTGCCAAGCTGGTCTTGCAACTTCCCACCATCGCTCTCTTTCACAGTTACGGGCCTTTGATTTCAACAACCATCGGTCTCATCATTCCTAATGTTTTGATGTATCGGGACATTTGCAAGGTAACTGGTGTTAAGCGCAAGGTGATTTTGAAACGAACCATTTTAATCAGTTTGTTAACTCTTTTCATGTTTCTAGTAGTTGGGACATTGCAGTGGATTTTAGGATTTGTCTTCCAACCAAGTGGACGTTTGTGGAGTTTCCTATATGTAGCTCTTGTCGGTGCCATGGGTGGAGGAGTTTATGGAATCATGAGTCTCCGTACCCGTCTATTGGACAAGGTGATTGGAAAAGTTCAAGCAGATCGCTTACGAATCAAATTAAAATTAACTTAAAAAACATTTATAAATAAAAGGAATAATTTGAACATTTCTATCATGAAATGCTTGAATTATTCTCTTTTTATTATTTTGTAGAATAATTTCTATAGTTTGTAGATAGAAATTTTATTTTTCTTAAATTTTACTTAAAAAGCTATTGACTAAATAAAACTCAAGTTGTATAATAAGACAAATATTTAAATCAGGAGGTTCTGGAGATGAAAAAGTCTAAGGCCAAGTATGCAACACTTGCAGGTGTCGTGCTAAGTGCAGGTATTTTGTTAAGTGCGTGTGGAAATTCTAGCACAGCGTCAAAAACATATAACTATGTTTACGTAAGTGACCCATCAAGTTTGAACTATCTAGCAGAAAACCGTGCAACAACCAGTGATATCGTGGTTAATTTGGTAGATGGGCTCATGGAAAATGACCAGTATGGGAACTATATCCCATCCTTGGCAGAGGATTGGAGTGTTTCTCAAGACGGTTTGACCTATACCTACAAACTGCGTAAAGATGCTAAATGGTACACTGCAGATGGGGAAGAATATGCTCCTGTAACTGCCCAAGATTTTGTAACTGGTTTGAAATATGCAGCTGATAAAAAATCAGAAGCCTTGTACTTAGTGCAAGAATCCGTAGCAGGTTTGGATGACTACATTAACGGTAAAACAAGCGACTTTTCAACTGTCGGAGTCAAGGCTCTTGATGACCAAACCGTTCAATATACCTTGGCACGACCAGAACCTTACTGGAACTCAAAAACAACCTCAACCATTCTCTTCCCAGTCAACGCTGATTTCTTGAAATCAAAAGGAGATGATTTTGGGAAGGTAGACCCATCTAGCATTTTGTACAATGGACCTTTCTTGATGAAATCCTTTGTTTCAAAATCAGTTATCGAATTCAAGAAAAATCCTAATTACTGGGATGCTAAAAATGTCTTTGTAGATGATGTCAAATTGGCCTATTATGATGGTAGTGACCAAGATGCACTGGCTCGTAACTATGTAGAGGGAGCCTATAGCTACGCTCGTCTCTATCCAAATAGTTCAAGCTTTGAAGGAATCAAAGAGAAGAATAAAGACAATATCATCTATAGTCTGCAAGATGCTACTTCTTACTTCTTAAACTTCAACTTGGATAGAAAATCTTATAAATTCACTTCCAAGACAAGTGATGCTGAAAAGAAATCGACTCAAGAAGCGGTTCTGAGTAAAAACTTCCGTCAAGCCATTAACTTTGCCTATGACCGTACAGCTTACGGGGCCCAATCTCAAGGAGAAGATGGTGCAACTAAGATCTTGCGTAACTTGGTTGTTCCTCCAAACTTCGTAAGTATCAACGGAAAAGACTTTGGTGAAGTAGTAGCCTCTAAGATGGTGAATTATGGTAAAGAATGGCAAGGAATCAACTTTGCAGATGCCCAGGATCCATATTACAATGCTGAAAAAGCTAAAGCCAAATTTGCTGAAGCTAAGAAAGAACTCCAAGCCAAAGGAGTCCAATTCCCTATCCACTTGGACATGACAGTTGACCAAGCTGATAAAAAGGGTGTCCAAGAGGCAAATTCTATGAAGCAATCTATTGAAGCAGCCTTAGGTGCAGAGAACGTTGTAATTGATATTCAACAACTTTCTACTGAAGACTTTGATAATACAAGCTATTTGGCTCAGACTGCAGCTCAGAAGGATTACGATCTATACAACGGTGGTTGGAGTGCAGACTACCAAGACCCTTCAACCTATCTTGATGTATTTAATGTTCATTCTGGTGGTTTGATGCAAAATCTAGGTATAGAGCCGGGTGAAGCCAATGACAAGGCCAAGGCTGTTGGGCTGGATGTCTATACTCAAATGTTGGAAGAAGCTAATAAGGAACAAGATCTTGCAAAACGCTATGAAAAGTATGCTGAAATCCAAGCTTGGTTAGTAGATAGCGCTTTAGCAATTCCAAATGTTTCTAAGGGTGGAACACCAACATTGAGAAAAACAGTTCCTTTCTCATCACCATATTCATTAGCTGGTAATAAAGGTATCGAATCATATAAATATCTCAAAGTACAAGATAAAACAGTCACAAAAGATGAATATGAAAAAGCTAAAGAAAAATGGCTGAAAGAAAAAGAAGAATCCAATAAAAAAGCTCAAGAAGAATTGGCAAAACATGTCAAATAAGGATTTTTAAAGAAAACGATGGTTTCGAAAGAAGCTGTCGTTTTTTAATAGAATGGTAGCGAAGTTGGAAGAAAAGTGCTTACATTTTTTAATTGCTTTATTAAATTTATGTTATAATAAATATGATAAAAGAGTGAAAACTGCTTTCGAAAGCCCCTTCCAGTGTTAATTAAAGTATGCACATTCTAGGATGATTTTATAGGAGGGATGCCGTCTACTATAAAAGTATGATAAAACGCAACAAATGATAAGTTCTTCTTTTATATGAAGAGTGCTTATCTGCCTATTTACTAATAGTTATGGAGGTAAGGTCATGGGCGCTATTATGGAATTTGCAACAGAAAAACAGATTGAATCACATCTTTCAACTTGTCACATTGAAGGGCAAAAGAATTTTCTGATGGCTTTCAAGAAAAAGACATGGTTGAAATCCTTTATTGATTTTTTCATTATAGGTGGTTCCTACTATGTTCAGTCGAGTGTGAAGCCTAAAATTCTAGCATTCACACCTAAGGGGATTTACTTGATGGACATCAGTGATGTAACAGAAAATCATTCTAATCACGTCGTGGAGATGCCTTGGGATGACGTTAAAGATTTTACTTATCAGACAGTCTTGAATACAGTTAGGCTGAACTGGAACTATGAAAATGAATCCTTTATTTTTTCTGTGGATGTCGGTCAGATTAGTCAGCGTCTGGGCCAGTATCAATTTAACAAAGACCATTATGACTATTTAGCCCAACACGATTTCTTTCAGTCGAAATAAAACTCTAGTAATCATGGCTACAAAAGAATCTGGAAGTTTTTCTGGATTCTTTTTTGGCTTTACTCGATAAGTATATAGTTTGAAACTATAACTAGCTCTTGAAAAGAAGAAAATGAGTTGATGAAAATAAGTGGTACAATAGTTACTATAGATTTGGAGGTATTGTATGAGCAAGGAATTACACATTAACACAATTTTGGCCCAGGCGGGTATCAAGTCAGATGAAGCGACAGGAGCTTTGGTGACACCGCTTCATTTTTCAACGACCTATCAGCATCCAGAGTTTGGTAAATCTACTGGATTTGACTATACGCGCACCAAAAACCCAACTCGCAGTAAGGCGGAAGAAGTCTTGGCGGCTATTGAGTCAGCAGACTATGCCCTAGCTACTAGCTCAGGAATGTCAGCTATTGTACTGGCCTTTAGCGTCTTTCCAGTAGGAAGTAAGGTCTTGGCTGTCCGTGACCTTTACGGTGGTTCTTTCCGCTGGTTCAATCAAGTGGAGCAGGAAGGCCGTTTCCATTTCACCTATGCCAATACGGAAGAAGAGTTGATTGTCGAGTTAGAAAAAGATGTGGATGTTCTCTATATCGAAACCCCAACCAACCCCTTGATGTTGGAATTTAATATTGAAAAACTAGCAAAATTGGCTCATGCTAAGGGTGCCAAAGTGGTGGTGGACAATACCTTCTACAGTCCTATCTACCAACGTCCGATTGAAGATGGAGCAGATATCGTCCTTCATTCAGCAACTAAGTATCTAGCAGGTCACAATGATGTCTTGGCTGGAGTGGTTGTGACCAATAGTTTAGAACTATACGAGAAGCTTTTCTACAATCTCAATACGACAGGGGCAGTCTTGTCACCATTTGACAGCTATCAATTGATTCGTGGTCTCAAAACCTTGTCTCTTCGTATGGAGCGCTCAACAGCCAATGCTCAAGAAGTGGTTGCTTTTTTGAAGGATTCTCCAGCAGTTAAGGAAGTTCTCTACACTGGTCGTGGGGGGATGATTTCCTTTAAAGTAGCAGATGAAAAACGTATTCCTCATATTTTGAACAGCCTCAAGGTCTTCTCTTTTGCGGAAAGTTTGGGTGGGGTGGAAAGTCTTATTACTTATCCAACGACACAAACTCATGCTGATATTCCAGCAGAAGTGCGCCATTCTTATGGTTTGACAGATGACCTCTTGCGTTTGTCGATTGGGATTGAGGATGCTAGAGATTTGATTGCAGATTTGCGCCAAGCATTAGAAGGATAAGACAAAGATGGGAAAATATGATTTTACAAGCCTGCCCAATCGTTTAGGGCACCACACCTATAAATGGAAAGAGGCAGAAACGGATAGTGAGGTCCTACCAGCTTGGATAGCGGATATGGACTTTGTAGTCTTGCCTGAAATCCGCCAAGCCGTGCAAACTTACGCTGATCAACTGGTTTATGGCTATACCTATGCCAGTGAAGAGTTAATTAAGGAAGTTCAAAAGTGGGAAGCCACACAACACGGTTACCACTTTGACAAAGAGGCTCTTGTCTTTATCGAGGGTGTGGTACCAGCCATCTCAACAGCTATTCAAGCCTTTACAAAAGAAGGCGAGGCGGTTTTGATTAACACACCTGTCTATCCACCCTTTGCACGCAGTGTCAAGTTGAACAACCGTAGATTGATTACCAATTCTTTGGTGGAAAAGGATGGTCTGTTTGAGATTGACTTTGATCAACTTGAAAAGGATTTGGTGGAAGAGGACGTCAAACTCTATATTCTTTGCAACCCTCACAATCCTGGTGGACGTGTTTGGGAAAAGGAAGTGTTGGAGAAGATTGGCCAACTCTGCCAAAAACACGGTGTTTTCTTGGTTTCGGATGAGATTCACCAAGATTTGGCCCTCTTTGGTCACAAGCATCATTCCTTCAATACCATTAATCCTGCCTTCAAAGATTTTGCGATTGTCTTGAGCAGTGCCACTAAAACCTTTAATATTGCGGGGACAAAAAATTCCTATGCAGTCATTGAAAATCCTAAGTTGAGACTGGCTTACCAGAAACGCCAGTTGGCTAATAATCAACATGAAATTTCAGGCTTGGGTTATTTGGCGACAGAAGCTGCCTATCGATATGGGAAGGATTGGCTAGAGGAACTCAAGCAAGTCTTTGAAGACCACATCAATTATGTGGTGGATTTATTTGGTAAAGAGACTAAAATCAAGGTTATGAAACCGCAAGGAACCTACTTGATTTGGCTTGATTTTTCAGCCTATGACCTGACTGATGAAAGATTGCAAGAGCTGTTGAGAAATGAAGCTAAGGTTATCCTCAACCGTGGTTTGGATTTTGGGGAGGAAGGAAGTCTCCATGCCCGCCTCAATGTAGCCATGCCTAAACCTCTGTTGCAAGAAGTTTGTCAGCGGATTGTGGCGACTTTTGCCAAACTTTAAAAATCCAGCCTTCTAGGGGAAAAGTCTTCCTAGGAGGCTATTTTCATAGAGGAAAATATGGTATAATAAAAAGATAAGGTAAAGGTAGAAATATGGCTAAATTGATTCCGGGGAAAGTCCGTATCGAAGGCGTTGCCCTTTATGAAACTGGTAAAGTTGACATCATCAAGGAAAAGAATAATCGGCTCTACGCTCGTGTTGCAGAAGAAGAACTGCGCTATAGTTTAGAGGATGATTTGGTTTTTTGTGCCTGCGATTTTTTCCAAAAGAGGGGCTACTGTGTGCACTTGGCGGCGCTGGAGCATTTTCTAAAAAATGATGAGCGTGGTCAGGAAATCTTGCAGAGTCTGGAAGAAGGTCATGAAGAAAAAGAGGCCGTTGAAACCAAGGTGACCTTGGGTGGAAAATTTTTGGACCGAATCTTGCCTCCAAAAGCAGAACGTGCCTATGAATTATCGGCTGTGGGGCAAGTGGAAGCAGGAACCAATCATATCTTGTGGACCCTTAGAATCGGGCAAATCAATAGCCAAAAATACTATGTCATTCGGGACATTCCACTCTTTTTAAGGGTTGTCGAGCAGAGAAAACCTTATATGATTGGTAAAACTTATGAGGAGTCTCTGTTTTTGGAAGCCTTTGATGAAGCTAGCCAAGAACTTCTGACTTTCTTGCGCGGACTAATAGAGGAAGGACTGACTCCAGACCTCTTTTTCCAAAATCAAGGCCGACACCTTTTTTTCCCTCTGACCTTTTTTGAGCAGGGTGTGAATTTACTGATGACCCTGCCCCATTTTCAATTTGACCATCAAGTAGATAGTTACCAAACCCTGCTTTTTCAAGATATGAATGCGGATGCCAATCTATTTGCCTTTACAGTAACAGAATACTCTGACTATTTTGAAATGGAAATCAGCGAGAGCCCTAGGGTCAATGTCTTTTATCAGGGGACTGTACTTTTCCATAAAGGACAGGTTTATTTTCTAACAGACCAGCAGGTGCGTCTTCTCAAAGAAATCAAAACGCTGCCTGTGGATCAACACGGAAAGAAATACCTGCAATTTGATAGCAGTGACCGCGATAAATTGGCTTCCTGTCTAACTCTCTTTGGCCAGATGGGTACCGTTTCAGCTCCAGAACGTCTACAAATCAAATCCTTTGCACCCTCTTTTTACTTTGACAGGGAAGAAGACAATCGGATTCGTTTAGAAATCCAGTTTGATTATGGAGACAGCCAGGTCTCTAGCCGACAAGAGCTGGAAAAATTACCATTTTCGAGTGATGCTGACTTAGAAGAAAGAGTTTTCCAAGTCGGTTTGGCAGCTGGATTTGAAGCAGACTTTCAATCTTGGCGTCAGGCCTTAAAAGCGGAGTCTGTCTATCATTTCTTCCATGAAATCATTCCAGTCTTTGAAAAACTCGGGAATGTTGATTTATCAGACAAGCTAGAAGAAATTTATAGCCTAGCAAGCCCTCAAGTGCAGATTGCTTCCAAGGGAGGCCTCTTGGAAATCCAGTTTGATTTTCAAGATATTGCCCAAGAGGAAATTGACCAAGCCATGCAGGCCTTGGTTGCCAATCAAGATTTTTACATTGGTGCGTCCAATCAAGTCTACTTTTTCGATGAAGAAACCAAGAAAATTCGCCAAAATCTACAGGAACTGGGGCAGTTTGAATTAAAAGATGGGGCCTTGCAGGCTCGAAAATCCTTGGCCTATAGTTTAGCTCATCTTTTTGAAGGGCGTGACCGTGTTTCTTTTTCACAAGAATTCCAGAATTTGGCCCAGGATTTAACGCATCCAGAGGACTTCCCACGACAAGCAACTCAGGTTCAGGCTGATTTACGAGATTATCAGGAAAAGGGAATCGGCTGGCTGCAAATGCTCCACCATTATGGTTTTGGTGGGATTTTGGCTGATGATATGGGACTTGGTAAAACCCTTCAGACCATTGCTTTTTTGACCAGTCAGGTGACAAAAGAAAGTCGGGTTTTGATTTTAGCTCCGTCAGGTTTGATTTACAACTGGGCAGATGAGTTTCAGAAATTTGCCCCACAGTTGGATGTGGCTGTTGTTCATGGCTTGAAAGCTAGTCGTGAAGAGATTCTTGCTGAGAGCCATCAAATCTATGTGACGAGCTATGCTACCTTCCGTCAGGATAGTGAGCTTTATCAGGGGATGGCCTTTGACTTCCTTTTCTTAGATGAAGCTCAGGTTATGAAAAATGCCCAGACCAAGATTGCCCAGACCTTGAGACAATTTGTAGTGCCGTCAGTTTTTGCCTTATCAGGGACTCCTATTGAAAACCATCTGGGTGAGCTGTGGTCTATTTTCCAAATCGTTATGCCAGGACTCTTGCCAAGCCAGAAAGAATTTATGAAATTGCCAGCTGAGCGAGTAGCTCAGTTTATCAAGCCTTTCGTTATGCGACGCAAGAAAGAAGAAGTTCTGACTGAATTGCCAGATTTGATAGAAGTCGTTTATAAGAATGAACTGGAAGACCAGCAAAAGGCTATCTATCTAGCCCAGTTACAACAGATGCGGGAACGACTGGCTCAAGTGTCAGACCAGGAATTCCAACGAAGTCGAGTGGAAATCTTGTCTGGTCTGATGCGCTTGCGTCAAATCTGTGACACCCCTGCCCTCTTTATGGAGGATTATCAGGGTGCCAGTGGCAAACTGGATAGTCTTCGAGACCTGCTGGTACAGGTGGCAGACGGCGGACACCGTGTCTTAATTTTCTCGCAGTTCAAGGGAATGTTGGAGAAAATTGAACAAGAACTGCCAGACTTGGGCTTGACTTCCTTTAAAATTACGGGGTCAACCCCAGCCAAGGAAAGACAAGATATGACCAAGGCCTTTAACCAAGGGGAAAGAGATGCCTTTCTGATTTCCCTTAAGGCAGGTGGTGTCGGTCTGAACCTGACAGGTGCTGATACGGTTATATTGGTTGACCTTTGGTGGAATCCTGCGGTGGAAGCGCAAGCTATTGGCCGTGCCCATCGGATAGGTCAGGAAGAAACGGTTGAGGTTTATCGCTTAGTGACCAGGGGAACCATTGAAGAAAAAATTCAGGAACTCCAAGAACAAAAGAAACATCTAGTGTCACAAGTATTGGACGGCACAGAGTCACGTGGCAGTCTGACCCTAGCAGAAATTAGAGAAATTTTGGGAATTTCTGAAGCCAGCACTTGAAAAATCAAGACAATACGCTATAATGAAGTGTTGAAAGGAAATAGAAAATGAGAGAAGAACGATTTCCATTGGTCTCAGATGATGAGGTCATGCTGACTGAGATGCCGGTTATGGACCTCTATGATGAATCTGACTTTATCAGTAATATCAAGGGAGAATACCGTGATAAGAATTATCTGGAGTGGGCCCCTATTACTGAAGAAAAACCAGTCAAACCGATTGAAAATCCAGTAGAGAAACCTAAGAAGTCTGGTTTAGGAGTTAAAAAAGAAGGAAAGAGCTATGCGGAGGTGGCGCGTGAAGAAGCGCGTGCGGACTTGAAAAAGAAACGCTCAGCAAGTTATCTGACTAAGGATATTACTCCTACAAGACGCCATTCTCAGCCAAGTCTAGTTAGACAGGGCAATCAACCTACAGCGCCTTTCCAAAAGGAAAATCCTGGTGAATTTGTCAAATATAGCCAAAAATTGACCCAGTCTCATTACATCTTGGCGGAAGAAGTGAGCAATATTTCGATTCAAGCTGAGACAAAAGAAACTTCAGGCCCAAAGAAAAACAACTATGATTTTCTGAAGAAGAGTCAAATTTACAATAAAAAGAATAAACAAAAAGAACAAGAACGTCAGGTCGCCCAAGAGTTGAATCTGACAAGAATTACGGAATAGGGGAGAAAACATGTCAAAGACATATCATTTTATCGGAATTAAGGGATCAGGGATGAGTGCCTTGGCCTTGATGTTGCACCAAATGGGGCATAAGGTACAGGGTTCAGATGTTGAAAAGTACTACTTTACTCAACGTGGTCTTGAGCAGGCAGGAATTACCATTCTTCCTTTTGATGAAAAGAATCTAGACGGTGATATGGAAATTATCGCTGGAAATGCCTTTCGTCCAGATAACAACGTTGAAATTGCCTATGCAGACCAAAATGGTATCAGCTACAAACGTTACCATGAGTTCCTAGGTAGCTTTATGCGTGACTTTGTTAGCATGGGAGTTGCTGGAGCGCACGGAAAAACTTCAACGACAGGTATGTTGTCTCATGTCTTGTCTCATATCACAGATACTAGTTTCTTGATTGGAGACGGTACAGGTCGTGGTTCAGCCAATGCCAAATATTTTGTCTTTGAATCTGACGAATATGAGCGTCACTTCATGCCTTACCACCCAGAATATTCTATTATCACCAACATTGACTTTGACCATCCAGACTATTTCACAAGCCTAGAGGATGTTTTCAATGCATTTAACGACTATGCTAAACAAATTACCAAAGGTTTGTTTATCTACGGAGAAGATGCTGAATTGCGTAAGATTACAGCCAATGCTCCGATTTATTATTATGGTTTTGAAGCAGAAGGTAATGACTTTGTCGCTAGTGATCTTCTTCGTTCAACAACTGGTTCAACCTTCACAGTTCATTTCCGTGGACAAGACTTGGGGCAATTCCATATTCCAACCTTTGGTCGTCACAATATCATGAATGCGACAGCCGTTATTGGTCTTCTTTATACAGCTGGATTTGATTTGAACTTAGTTCGTGAACACTTGAAAACATTTGCCGGTGTTAAGCGTCGTTTCACTGAGAAAATTGTCAATGATACGGTGATTATCGATGACTTTGCCCACCATCCAACAGAAATCATTGCTACTTTGGATGCGGCTCGTCAAAAATATCCAAGTAAAGAGATCGTAGCAATCTTCCAACCGCATACCTTTACTAGAACTATTGCCCTGTTGGACGACTTTGCCCACGCTTTGAACCAGGCGGATGCAGTTTACCTAGCGCAAATTTATGGATCTGCTCGTGAAGTAGACCATGGTGATGTTAAGGTAGAAGACCTAGCCAATAAAATCAATAAGAAACACCAAGTGATCACTGTTGAAAATGTTTCTCCACTCCTAGACCATGACAATGCTGTTTACGTCTTTATGGGAGCAGGAGATATCCAAACCTATGAATACTCATTTGAGCGACTCTTGTCTAACTTGACAAGCAATGTTCAATAGGCTATCCACATGGAAATTCCAATTAAGATCATTCAGGCAAGTAAGTCTGATTTACCTGAAATAGAGGCACTTCAGGCTTCATCTTTTTCAGCTGACAAGCAGCAACCTTCCCATATTTTAGAAGAAAGTATCCGTAAGTCTACGGATACCTTTCTTCTAGCTAGGGATGAAAATCAGCTTCTGGGCTATGTTCTAGGCGGACCTCAGCTCCACAATCCGCAATGTCTAGAAGTACATTCTTTAGTCATTGATGATGACCATCAGAGACAGGGCTTGGGAACGCTTCTTCTTGCGGCTTTGAAAGAGGTGGCGGTTGAGCAGTATTACAAAGCTATTCGTTTGAAGAGTCCTGATGAGTTGCTTTCCTATTTTGAAATGAACGGTTTTATTGATGAAGAAGAGGTAGATTCGCTTTATGCAGCTAGCCAGGGTTATAGTATGATTTGGTTTAATCCCTTTTATCTGGAGGCACAATGAAAATCAGACAAGCAAGATTAGAAGATTTAGATCGTATCGTTGAGATTGAACTAGAAAATTTCTCACTTGAAGAAGCCATTCCTCGCTCGGTTTTTGAAGCTCATTTGCGAGAAATTCAGACATCTTTTCTGGTTGCAGAAAAAGAGGGCAGAATCATGGGGTATATAGAAGGGCCAGTTGGACCACACCGCCATCTGCAGGATCAGTCTTTTACAGAAGAGATAGAAGACCATAGTCATGAGTCTGGTGGTTATATCTCTGTGACCTGTCTTTCTATTGCCAAGGAGGCACAGGGCCTTGGACTTGGTCAAAAATTACTAACAGCCTTGAAAGAGTTGGCGCTTGAACACGAAAGAGAAGGCATTAACCTAACCTGTCATGACTATCTCATCGCCTACTACGAAAAGCATGGATTTGTCAATGAAGGCCAGTCCCAGTCAACCTTTGCAGGGGAAACCTGGTATGATATGGTCTGGGAAGCTAAAAAATAAGCTAGAAAAGCATGCTAGGTTGCTTTTCTTTCGTTTTTAAGATATAATATTATGGATTGTCAACGAGGAGGATAAACTTTTGAGTGAAAAGCCAAGAGAAGACGAAAAATTAAGCTTTAAAGAGCAGATTTTGCGTGATTTAGAAAAAGTAAAACGTTATGAAGGGATTCGCCAAGAAGCCGCTGAGCTTGCTGAAAAAAAATCAGCTTTGCCTGTCCCTGACACAAAAATCGCTGATGAAGAGGTAATGAATGCATCCCTATCAGCTGTTGAAAAAATTATGGAGAATGCACCACGTGTTCCACAGCATCCTAGTGAAGATGTGTCTGCATCACCGGCAGATGAATTAAGAGAAGAAGCTCCGATTACTCCTAGTCACCCTAGTCAAGATGTTCCAGCTTCACCAGCTGAAGCAAGTCCATCAAGACCGGTTCCAGGACCAGAGGCTAGTCGTCCACAAAGGGTCGAAAGAGATGTGAATGCAACTCCAACAAGAGTAGCTGTTTCTTATAAGACTGAAACTGAAAAAGAGCCTCAGAAAGAAGTAGTAAAACCAGAACCAGTTACGGAATCGGAAACGGTTGAAGTCATTACTGAAACTCCACGTCGTAGTCGCCGTGAGACAGTTAAACCAGTTAAGAAGAAAAAATCACATTTGAAGGCTTTCTTCATTTCACTACTGATTTTCCTTGCCCTGATTTCGGCAGGTGGTTACTTCGGTTATCAGTATGTTCAGTCATCTTTATTACCAGTTGATGCTAATTCTAAGCAGTATGTAACCGTTCAAATCCCAGAAGGTTCCAATGTCCAAGAGATTGGATCAGCACTTGAAAATGCTGGTGTGATTAAACACGGAGTGATTTTTGCTTTCTACGCTAAATATAAGAATTATTCAGATTTGAAGGCTGGATATTACAATTTGAAAAAGAGCATGAGTACAGAGGATATCATTAAGGAACTACAAAAAGGTGGTACTCCTGAACCTCAAGAACCTTCACTTGCAGATTTAACGATTCCAGAAGGATATACAATTGATCAAATCGCCCAAGCTGTAGGCCAATTACAAGGTGAATTTAAAGAACCTTTGACAGCGGAAGCCTTCTTGGCTAAAGTTCAAGATGACAACTTTATCAGTCAAGAAGTTGCTAAATATCCAAACCTACTCGAAAGTTTGCCAACGAAAGAAAGTGGAGCTCGTTATCGTTTAGAAGGTTATCTTTTCCCAGCGACCTACTCTATCAAGGAAAGCACAACTATTGAAAGCTTGATTGATGAGATGTTGGCAGCTATGGATAAAACATTGACTCCGCACTATAGTGCAATTAAGTCTAAGAACTTGACAGTTAATGAATTGCTAACAATTGCTTCACTTGTTGAAAAAGAAGGGGCTAAGACTGAAGATCGTAAGTTGATTGCAGGTGTTTTCTACAACCGTTTGAATCTTGGTATGCCACTTCAAAGCAATATTGCAATCTTGTATGCTCAAGGCAAACTTGGCCAAAATATTAGCCTAGCAGATGACGCTGGAATTGATACATCGATTAATTCACCATACAATGTTTATACAAAACCTGGTTTGATGCCTGGTCCAGTGGATAGTCCAAGTCAGGACGCGATTGAGGCAAGTATTAACCAAACAAAGAGTGAAAACCTATACTTTGTAGCAAATGTTACAGATGGTAAAGTCTATTACGCAGTGACTCAGGAAGAACATGATCGTAATGTAGCTGAGCACGTCAATAGCAAGCTTACTCAAAATAGTAGTTCAAACTAAGACTACACAAATGATAATCTCAGATAGAGATTCAATACTATCGAAAGAAAGTTGAGAAAAATGGCAGAAAAAACATATCCTATGACCCTTGCGGAAAAGGAAAAACTTGAAAAAGAATTAGAAGAATTGAAATTGGTTCGCAGACCAGAAGTGGTAGAACGCATTAAGATTGCCCGTTCATACGGTGACCTTTCTGAAAACAGTGAATACGAAGCGGCTAAGGATGAACAAGCCTTTGTTGAAGGACAAATCTCTAGCTTGGAAACAAAAATCCGTTATGCTGAAATCGTCAATAGCGACTCAGTTGCCGATGATGAAGTAGCGATTGGTAAAACAGTTACTATCCAAGAAATTGGTGAGGACGAAGAAGAAGTTTATATTATCGTAGGTTCAGCGGGTGCGGATGCCTTTGCAGGTAAGGTTTCAAATGAAAGCCCAATTGGACAAGCCTTGATTGGCAAGAAAACAGGTGATACAGCAACCATTGAAACGCCTGTTGGTAGCTATGATGTAAAAATCTTGAAGGTTGAAAAAACAGCCTAAAAACAGAAAAAAGGAGTGGGGAGGCGATGCGCTTCACTCACTCCTTTTTCCATTTTAAATTGAATTGGAGACGTTATGAGTTCAAAGAAGAAAAAAAATAAGATGGAGCGTGGTTTAACTAATCGTCACGTACAGGTTATGGCCATTGCGGGAACAATCGGAACAGGACTCTTTTTGGGAGCGGGTCGCTCTATCAGCTTAACAGGTCCTTCCATTGTACTGATTTATATGATTACTGGGGCTTTTATGTTCCTCATGATGCGTGCGGTTGGGGAAATGCTCTACCAAGATCCTGAGCAACATACCTTTATCAACTTTATAACGCGCCATTTGGGTAAGGGCTGGGGTTATTTCTCGGTTTGGTCTTACTGGCTATCCGTTGTCTTTATCGGTATGGCGGAAATCACTGCTATCTCACACTATGTTCAGTTCTGGTTTCCTAGCTGGCCAAGTTGGATGATTGAGATTGGATTTTTGACCATTTTAGCCTTGGTCAATCTGATTGCGGTTAAGCTCTTTGGGGAAGTTGAGTTTTGGTTTGCTATGGTCAAGATTGTAGCTATTTTAGCTATGATTGCGACAGGAGTCTTTATGGTCTTGACAGGCTTTAAGACACCTCATGGAGTAGCAAGTTTGGCTAATATTGCCGACAATTTCTCCCTCTTCCCAAATGGTGGAGTGAACTTTGTCATGGCCTTCCAGATGGTTTTCTTTGCTTATCTCATGATTGAGTTTATCGGGGTAACAACTTCTGAAACCAAAAATCCACGTCAGGTCTTGCCAAAAGCCGTTAAGGAAATTCCTTTGCGTATCGTCTTTTTCTATGGTGGGGCTCTCTTGGCCATTATGTCCATCATCCCATGGCGTGAACTTGCATCGGCTGATTCTCCTTTTGTTACAGTATTTGAATTGGCAGGTATTAAGTGGGCAGCAGCTTTGATTAACTTCGTCGTTTTGACCTCAGCAGCATCTGCTCTTAACTCAACCCTTTATTCAACAGGACGTCATTTGTACCAGATTGCTCATGATTCGCCAAATCCATTCTTAAAGGCGATTAAGGCAGATACTCTTTCTCGTCACAATGTGCCACAAAATGCCATCATCGCTTCAGCAATTTTGATTGCCCTCGCAGCCTTTATCAACGTCTTGCCAGGAGTTTCGGATGCCTTTGCCTTGATTACGGCATCATCATCAGGTGTCTATATCGCCATTTATATCTTGATTATGGTGGCTCACCTTAAATACCGCAAGTCACCAGACTTTATGGCGGATGGCTATCTCATGCCCCATTATCGTTTCTTAAATCCTTTAACCATGCTCTTCTTTGCCTTTGTCTTTGTAACCCTCTTTTTACAAGAGTCTACATTTGTAGGAGCAATCGGATCAGCTATCTGGATTATCGGTTTTGGGATTTATAGCCAGTGGAAATTTAGAAAATAGATTTGAAACTCATCAACTTAGGTTGGTGGGTTTTTGTTTTAAAATCAAGTCAAAAAACACCAGAGTCTAAAGTGACTTTGGTGTTTTTTGACTTGATTTTAAAACATCTTGCTCTAGACTGATGTTGTTAGTTATTCCTCATCTTCTGGAGGGAATGGAATGCCAGTTTTATTCAGTCTTTGAACGTCTTGGACGAATATGTTCTTTGCTTCAAATATCTTTGCTAGTGGGAAGAGGTTGTTTTGGGCATCCATGTAATGAAGAAGAATATTAGCTCGTTCAATGCCCTTAGGGTTATTTTGTCGAAGTAGATTGTGAACTTCATATATGTTTAAATTAAATAGGTTATATACTGAATATGCATTATGGAATTCTTTAGACATTATGATCTTCAACTTATAGATGAGATTTTCTGCTTTATCGTAGTATCCATAGCGAGAATATGCTCTAACTAAAAGCGTTCCAGTTGTAGTATATCTGCGATAAAACTGATCAGTTATATACTTGAAATCTTCCAATCCTTTCATAATTAGCTTTTCGATGTATTCAAGGAATTTTAACTCAAAAAATTGAATCTTAAACATTAAAAGAATTTCAATAATAGTAAAATCACGAAGATAAAGAGTATCAATATTAAATATATAGTTGATCAAGTAATTAACAGCTTCTTCTTCATCAGGAGTAAATTTATCTATTGTATGTCCTTTTGCTTGATTTAAAATGCCTAATTTTAGTATGTAATACTCTATGATATTTCCCCAGTCACTTTTCTTTCCTAGTATTTGCCTAGCTTTCATTCTATCATTTTGATATAATGCATTTAGAATTTGTTTTGATCTTTGAGTTCCATCATCTTGAATATGTAACACTTCTGCATAGTCTTCTCCATCTAAGTTAAATCTGTTCAAAAGATCAAAAAAAGTATCGACTTTGATAGTGGCTAACCCTTTTTCAAAGCGACTGAGGTTATTGGGAGTAATAGCATCTCCAGCAGCCTCTTTAAGAGTCATATTACGATCTTGACGGATTTTTTGAATGATTTCTCCATAGTGTTTCGGTTCCATGATTATCTCCTTAGTCTTGATTTATTTTATTATAACTTAATTTTCTATAATTTTGAAAAAATCTACTGTTTTTAGTAGATTTTTTTGGAAAAGTCGGGGGGAAGTATAATATTCTACTGTTTTGGGTAGAAATATCCAAAAAGGGGATTATTTACTGTATAATCAAGTCAATTAAAAGTAAAGGAGATAAGGATGAAAAAGTCCCTGGTTATAACAACTGCTACAGTTGCTGGTTTGGGAGTCGCTGCAACTACTCAAACAGCCTTTGCCACAGAAGCCCCAACTGAAAACACAGTAACGGCTACGGTCAACGACAAGGTCACAGACAAAGACCTGTCTGACGCTGAAAAACGTGCTGTGGATTCAGCTAAAGACGCGGACCAAAAAGCAAAAGACGCTGAACAAGCCAAAGATACGCTTAATAAAGCGCAAAAAGACAAAGACGCTAAGAAAACTGCAAAAGAAGTTCTTGAAAAAGCCCTTGAAAAGGCCAAAGATGCTACACCTGAGAAAATCCAAAAGGAAACAGAAGATGTAGACGCTAAAGAAAAGGCTAAAACAGACAAAGAAGCCGAAGCCAAAGATAAGGCTGACCAAGTGACTAAAAAGTCTGACGAAGCCAAACTCGCTAAAGATGAGCTTGACAAGGCTCGTACAGGTGTCGAAAAAGCTGACAAAGAGGTAAAAGACGCAACAGACGACTATGACCCAGCAGCGAAAGACAAGGCTCAAAAAGAAAAAGATGACGCGGATAAAGATGTTCTTGTAAAAGACAAAGCTAAACGTGATGCGGAAACAGAGCTAGAAAAAGCAAAAGAAGACGACAAAACGCGTGAAGCTAAGAAAGTTCAAGAACGCCAAAACAAAGCCGACAAAGAAGCAGATAAAACAGCAAAAGAAGGCGCTGTCAAAGACGCGGAAAAAGCCGTTAAAGATGCTGAAGAAAAACTGAAAACAGCACAATATCCGACAGATGTAACCGTAACTCCAGAATGGCTTGCTAAAGCTAAAGAGCTTATCAAACGTCGTATGGATAAATACCCAGAACCATATCCAAATATGGACGGTATGGATGCAGACCAAATCGACAAAGCGGATGAAGAATGGAACGCTCGCTATACAGTTTGGTTGGAACAATATCGTAAAGATATTCGCCGACTAGAAGAAGAGTTGACTGAACTAGACCGTGAAACAAATGAAAAATGGATGGAAAAAATCGGTAGCATTAGCGAAAATGGAATCAAAGACGGAGAAAATGATGTCAAATATGACCCAAATAACCTTCCTCAAGATATCGTTAATGACTTAAACAACCATTTTGTTACTCTTTTAAACAATCTTCGTAAACAATTAGACTTACCAGAAGCAAAACTAAACACAAATAATAAAGATTTTGCCAAAGAAGTTGCTAAAGTCTATAAAGACAATGACTACCAAGACCTTAGCCATTTTGGACGTGGGATTAATGACGTTGCACGAAAAAGAGGCTTGATTGCATCTGATAATCCAGGTGTTGATACTCATAGTCAATATTATGAAGACCTCATGAATATTCCAATGGGTTCAGATAAAATGACTAGACAAGAACTCATTGCTCGTATGACAGAAACATTCTTATCATTCTTTGCAGAAGGATACTTGACTGGTGGATATGGTCACTTTTATAGTCTTCTACATGCCGATACTTTAGGCTTGAACACATCAATCATCAAAGGTGGACAGCTTTTAACTGACCTTGGTGACCCTGATTTCACATATGTATTCCGTATTCATGTTTTAAAAGTGAAAGGTGAAAAATACATCGATAACGATGATACCGATATCCAAAAATCTAAATACGACGAACTCTACGGACCAAACTCTAAAGTCAATCTTCCAACCCCGACTCTACAAAGCAAACAAGAAGTAGAAGCGGAATTGGAAAAAGCTAAAGGAGATAAGAAGACGGCTGAAGATAACTTGGAACAAGTGAAAACAGAGCTTCAAGAAATTGAGAAACGCATTGCCGAACTTGAAAAAGAAGTGTCTGAAACACCTGCTAAAGAAGCAAAACGTGCGGAAGCTGTAAAAGAGCTTGAAAAAGCCCAAGAAAAAGCAGAAGACGCTCAACGTAAGCTAGAACGTGTGACACTGGACGATAATGCCAAATCATTGCGTCTAGAAAAAGCTCGCAAGGCAAAAGACGAAGCGGATAAAGAATTGGCTAAGAAATTGTCTGAAAGTCAGCAAAAAGATAAAGACTTGGAAACTGCGAAGATTGACCGTTTGAAAGCGGACAAAGAATTGAAAGACGCGGAAGACGCACTTCAAAAAGCAAAAGACAAGTTGGCAGAAACACTTCGTTTGAGTCAAGAAAAAGGCAAACTGGAAGCAGAATTGAAAGCTAAGTCAAAAGAGTTGGATGAACTCTGCAAACACGTAGATGATTTGAAACGTGACGTGAAGCAAAAAGAAGACGAAGCAGAGAAAGCGAGAAAAGCAAAAGACGAAGCAGAACGCGAGTATCAAAAATTGCTCCTTCGTAAGACAATCGACGACGCTCTCATTCCAGAGAAACCAGAATTCAAAGGTGGTGTAAACGGCCCAGGTGCTATTCAACCAGAACTACCAGAATTCCCACTTGATCAATTACCTAAGGATGAGCCGAAAATTGACGAACCAAAAGTTGAGCGACCAAAAGTAGAACAGCCTAAGACAGAAGAACCTAAGGGAGAGCAGCCCAAAGTTGAACAACCAAAGACAGAAGAACCCAAAGCTGAACAACCGAAAGTAGAGCAACCAAAAGGTGAAGAACCAAATCAAGAGCCGAAAGGTGACAGACCAAGTGACCAACAGAATGCCAACAAACCAGATCAAGATGGTGACCATAACGTGAAACCTGTTGGTCCAGAACCAAGTTACCAAGCGCCTGCAGTTCTATCTCCAGCCCAAGAAGAAGCTGGACAAAAAGCATTGCCAAATACTGGCAGTCAAGTCAGCCTACTAGCTTTATTAGGATATGGCTTCTTGGCAGGATTAGGAATTATTTTAAAGAAAAAAGAGGGATAAAAATTGAAAAAGAAATTTGCATTTGTATTATCGTTAGTAACGAGCTTATTGCTTCTCGCAGCCTGCTCATCAGCAGATGGGACTTATGTCTATCAAGGTAGCATGCCATTTATGGAAGAAGCAACTGTGACTATCCAAATCAAGGGTGATAAGGGACAAGTTCATACCAAAGGAAAAACGATTGGTATCCTGACAGAAGGAAAACCAACGGAGCAGACAGACGAGATGAAGGTCAATCAGAAAGAAAAGACTCTTGAATTGTCTTCACTGAAACTAGGTTATGAAATCAAAGGTGGAGAGTTAACTATTACTTCAGATCCTTCCGGTATACTAGCTGGTAAATCTTTTAAAAAGAAATAAAAGGAGGTATTATGTCCAAGAAAAGTATCTTAAGTGGCTTGTTAGTGGCTAGCTCAGTGCTTTTATTAGCAGCCTGTGGGCAACAAGCTAGCCAGACGAGCGAGGGAGAATCGACTGACACTACAGTCCAAACCAGTGCTTCAGAAGATAAAAAAGCTGAACAAGCTAAGATTGATTACCAGATTGTATTTCAGAATATCTTAGATTCCTATCGAGAGCGAGTTAAGGCAGCACAAAAACAACAAATGCCACAGAACTCGACAGGTGACAAAGAAGAGTCTTATATTGATTCCATTTTGTTTGATTACCAAGGGAAAGATATCAGCTACACTTTCTACGATATCAATAAGGATGGAAAGAAAGAATTGCTGATTAAGCAAGATAAGGTTCTACTTGGGATTTACTATCTGACAGATCAAGGAGCTCAGCTGGTCAAGGCAGGTGGTGTTGCGGGAAAAGGTGGTTCACGTCAAATCTTGATTCCTTATGAAAATGGAGCTATCTCTTACTTGATTTTCAGTGCTTCTAGGCCAGAGGGCATTGCTAAAACCTATCTCTTTGCAGATGGTCGTTATCAGGAAGCCAGCTCAGTCAACTATGATTTAAGAGAGACAGATGATCCTTCAAGTTTACAAGGGCTAGATGGAATTAAAAAGATCGATTTAGAAGGCTTGAACTGGTTGATTTTTGATGATGCTTCAGCTAGTCGTCCCTTTATTGACCTAGAGGAGCAGTCCAAGGGACCTGGTGCTCATCTGACTGAGATTTACCAGAAAAACTTCAGTAGTATTAAAGGAACTTGGAAGAATAACAAGGGTGGAGAAATCACTTTTGATGAAAATGGATTTACAAATGGGGCAGTTTTGACTCCAGCAGCACCAAAGATTGTAAATAATATGGCAAAATTTGGCATGGGTTCAAGTTCAGGACCTGGAGGTGCATCTGTTACCTTGATTCCACAAGGAGTTGTGCATCCAGACTTTAATGCAGGAGATACAACTTACACAGATGCGTCTGACAGTAGCAAGGATCGTTTGTTGATTGCCCAATATGCAGGTGCATTATCCGATCCAAACGAATTTTATTATAAGGTTAGTGAGTAAAAAGGAGAAATAGAAGATGAAACTAAAACACGTATTGACAGGATCAGTAATGGGGTTGAGCCTCGTAACAGCAGGAGTTATCACAACAAGTGTGCTTCCAACTAACAGTGTAGAAGCTGCAGAATACCGTAATATTTATGCGGATGTAACTGCTCAGATGGGACTAGATGGAAACTTGTACTTGGAAGTAGTTGGGGATCGTTCAGATGTCTCTGTTTCAAGTACCTTGTTACATTCTTTTGAAGTTTTAGAAGCAGATACAGGACGAGTATTAATTTCAAATGGTACTTTAAGGATTGATCCAGTTACAAATGGGGAAGCTAAGAAAAATGTTGGTAGAGCAAAGTTTAATTTATCTTTGCGAAATGGGAACCCTTACCCTGATGGAACTTATCTGGTTTCGTTTAAGGATTGGACCCTTTCTCATGAATCAGGTTACTTTACTTTAGTTGGAGCTATTAAATTGACAATTAAAGATGGAGAATTTGTTAAGTATGAAAAAGTTAACTTGAAGCCAGAATCAACACCAATACCTGAGCCAAAAACTCCAGAACAGCCAAGTGGAAAGAATGGTTGGGTAGGTCGTTCTTACTACCAAAATGGCCAAAAAGTTTTCAGCAAATGGATCTATGATTCACAGTATAAGTCATATTTTTATTTGAATGCTGCTGGTGACTATGTTGAAAATGCTTGGGTAGGGAACTACTATCTTAAATCAGGTGGCTACATGGCTAAGAGTGAATGGATTTATGATGCTAATTACGGATCTTACTATTACTTGACATCAGAAGGAAGCTATGCGCGTAATGCTTGGTCAGGAAGCTATTACCTCAAATCAAACGGTAAGATGGCTAAGAATGAGTGGATTTATGACAATGATTACAAAGCATATTACTATTTGACATCAGAAGGTAGCTACGCTCGTAACAAATGGGTAGGAGATTATTACCTTAAATCAAATGGTAAGATGGCTGTTAGCGAACGTACACCAGATGGTTATCGTGTAGATGGATCTGGTAAATGGATCAAATAATTTCGTTCTAACATTCGAAAAACAAAGGAGATCTTAAGTGGAAGAGTTGGAAAATAAGGTACATGAAGAGACTTCAAATGATACAGAAGTTTCAGAACAAGAGACAAGCGTCAAGCAGGAAAACGGGAATAGCAATCCTGTAGCTCCTGTCTCAAGTCAGCTAGGATTTGTGGATAAGGTAAAACAACTCATTGAGACACGACGTAAGGAAACTCTTGGTGTGGTGATTGCTGTTGGACTTGCTATTATCGCCTTTGTAGGTTATAACTTTTATCAAGGACAACCTAAAAGTTTAGCAAAAGAAGTTAGGGTTGAATTTTCAGGATATTCAGAGTCAGGGACTTTGACTTATAATGAAGAAGTGATTGCGGCCATGATTAAGGAACTATCCTACAAAAAAGCTGGATTTAACAAGGAACAAGCTCAGGCCCTTGCTCAGAATGATCCTGTAGCCCTATCGGCTTTGGCAACCAATCCGCAATTAGCCTCAAAAGCTTCTCTAGCTAAGGCTATGATTAGCAGTGTTCGTTATGAGTTTGATAAGAAAAGTGAGTTAAAAAATGGGGACGAAGTGACCTTCACAGTCACAACAACTTCGCAAAATTCTCCTGTTAAAGCTGAAAAGAAAACATTTAAGGTTGAAACACTGAAGGAATATGAAAAAGTTTCAAAAGAAGACCTCTTGAAACTGACTCCTGTAAGTTTTGAAGGCTTTAATGGCTATGGTCAAGTTTCTATTCCTAAAACAAAAGATGAGGAAGATATCTTCACTATTGATGGTAATTCTGATGCCAATGATTTGAAAAATGGTGATAACATCAAACTTGTGGTTCGTGACTACTATTTGAATAAATTGAAAAAAGAAGGGAAAGTACCTGCAGAAAAGAGTTTTGAAGTTCCAGTTTCTGGCTTGAAAGAAGTCAGTGAGATTAAGGAATTAAAGGATATTCTTAAGAAAATTGATGACTACAGTAAGTCTGAAAACAAAAATAGCTCCTCCTCTTCGTATACACTAGAACCGCAAGGAACATACTTAGGAATATTTTCATCAAGTGACAGTGCTTATGAAAATATTATTGGTCTAAGCATCATCTATAAAGTTACTGAAACCAAGTCGGATGGGTCTAAAGAAACTCATTTTAAAGACTATGGTTATGTAGCAGGAGTCAAAAAAGACGGCAGTGTAGATATGGATAAGCTAGAGAAATTGCAGTTTAATACTACTACAGATTTAGAAGGGTTGAAGTCCTATTTATTGAATTATAAATTAAAAGAATATAAGCAGTGATAGTAGTAAATTTGAAACTCATCAACTCAGGTTGGTGAGTTTTTGCTAATTTGACAGTCTATTGAAATAAGACTATAATCAAGCTGTAACAGTATTTGAGGAGGTTTAGATGTACTTTAGATTGGAAAATAAGGAATCCCATAAATCACAAGAAATAGGGAATCTGATTCGTGCTTATAACCGTTCAAAAAGAGAAGAGGCTGAAAGTGAGCCACTGAATCTTTATGTCGAAGATGAAAAGGGCAATCTCCTGGCAGGTTTGATAGCAGAGACTTTTGGAAATTGGCTAGAAATCGAGTATTTATTTGTAAAAGAGGAACTGAGAGGGCAAGGAATCGGTTCAAAACTATTGCAGCAAGCAGAAACTGAAGCTAAGAATCGAAGCTGTCGTTTTGCTTTTGTCAATACTTACCAGTTTCAAGCTCCAGATTTTTATAAAAGGCATGGCTACAAGGAAGTCTTTACCTTACAAGACTATCCCTACATTGGGCAAAGATATTATTACCAAAAGAATCTGTAAGGTGAATATGAAGTGATAAGCTCGTACATGAGTATGGAGGTGGACTGATGGATATGAGTAACTATCGATAAATACAAGTTAGGACCTAGAAATTGTGTCTTTCTAGACGATATTTAAGACAAACCAATCGCAGCTGAGACATTAGATGTGAAAGCTTACCATGCCGTTGATATTTTGAAAAAATTGAATAAGCAGAAAACTCTCTATCTTTTTGTGGTAGAGAATTTTTTTATTAACAAAATATTACAAAATGACAGATATATGTTGCATTAAGTTAGATATATGATATAATAATGTTAAAAAGAGGCGCAACTTTTTAAAACTATAAGGAGGATGCAGGTGGCTAAAAATTTAAAATTAAAATTAGCTCGGGTAGAGCTTGATTTAACACAAGGTCAACTGGCAGAGGCTGTCGGTGTGACGCGCCAGACTATTGGTCTAATAGAGGCGGGCAAATACAATCCCAGTCTCTCGCTCTGCCAGTCCATTTGCAGATGTTTAGGGAAAACCCTAGACCAACTATTTTGGGAGGAAGAAGATGGTAAATAAATTCATTCATTATCAATTACTTGACGAAAGAGAAGAACAACTAATCAATAAAGCTGGGGCAGAATCCTTTTCCCTCTTTATTGTGCTTGTGCTTCTAAGCTATTTGGTGGCTGTATTAGCTCCCTCTCTTTTTAATCCGAATTTTCTAGTGTATACACTGATAGTAGGAATTTTCTTCTTTTTTAATCGTGCCCGTTATCTGGGAGTGACCTATTATAGTCGTTTTCATTTTACGATTTTGGGTTGTTTTTTTCTAACCTTGGCGATTACAGCTCTTTTGATGTTGCAGAATTATCAATTCAATATCGAAATTTATCAGCACAATCCTTTGAACGTTAAATACTTGTCTGCTTGGGTCATTACTTATCTGATTTATCTTCCTTGGGTTTTTATCGGTAATCTCGGCCTTAAAAGTTATGGAGAATGGGCTCAGAAAAAGTTTGAACAAGATATGGATGAACTGGAGAGTGGAGAATAGCTTGTTACTCTTTTCTCAATCCAGCCAAAATATGTTATAATAGTACTAATTTATTGGAATACATGAAAGTTCTTGAAAATTTTTATGTGTTTCTAGCTAAGGAAGTAGGAAAAGTATGTATCCAGATGATAGTTTAACATTGCACACGGACTTGTACCAGATCAACATGATGCAGGTTTACTTTGACCAAGGAATTCACAATAAAAAGGCGGTCTTTGAGGTTTATTTCCGCCAACAGCCTTTTAAGAATGGCTATGCGGTTTTTGCTGGTTTGGAAAGAATTGTGAGCTATCTTGAAGACTTGCGTTTTTCAGATAGTGATATCGCCTATTTGGAGTCGCTTGGTTATCAGGGGGCATTCTTGGACTACCTCCGCAATTTCAAGTTGGAGTTGACTGTTCGTTCTGCCCAAGAAGGGGACTTGGTCTTTGCAAATGAACCGATTGTACAGGTGGAAGGCCCTCTAGCCCAATGTCAGTTGGTTGAAACAGCTCTTTTGAACATCGTCAACTACCAGACCTTGGTGGCGACTAAGGCAGCTCGTATTCGCTCGGTTATTGAAGATGAACCCTTGATGGAGTTTGGAACACGTCGGGCGCAAGAAATGGATGCGGCTATCTGGGGAACACGCGCAGCGGTTATTGGTGGCGCCAATGGAACTAGCAACGTGCGTGCTGGTAAACTCTTTGACATTCCTGTCTTGGGGACCCATGCCCATGCCTTGGTACAGGTTTATGGCAATGATTATGAGGCTTTCAAGGCTTATGCTGCGACCCACAAAAATTGTGTCTTTCTTGTGGATACCTATGACACCCTTCGCATTGGGGTACCCGCTGCTATTCAGGTGGCGCGTGAACTGGGTGACCAGATTAATTTTATGGGTGTGCGGATTGATTCTGGGGATATTGCCTACATTTCCAAGAAAGTTCGTCAGCAACTGGACGAGGCTGGATTTACAGAGGCTAAGATTTATGCTTCAAATGATCTAGATGAAAATACCATCCTTAACCTCAAGATGCAAAAGGCCAAGATTGATGTCTGGGGTGTGGGTACCAAGCTGATTACAGCTTATGATCAGCCAGCACTTGGGGCAGTTTATAAGATTGTGGCCATTGAAGATGAAAATGAGAACATGCGCAATACGATCAAGCTGTCCAATAATGCGGAAAAAGTGTCTACGCCAGGTAAGAAGCAGGTGTGGCGCATTACCAGTCGTGAAAAAGGCAAGTCAGAAGGTGACTACATTACTTATGACGGTGTGGATGTGAGCGACATGAAGGAAATCAAGATGTTCCATCCGACTTATACCTACATCAAGAAGACGGTACGTAATTTTGATGCTGTGCCTCTCTTGGTGGATATTTTTAAAGACGGAAAATTGATTTACAACCTGCCTAGCTTGACTGAGATTCAGGCTTATGCTCGTAAGGAATTTGACAAGCTTTGGGATGAGTACAAGCGTGTGCTCAATCCGCAACACTATCCAGTGGATTTGGCGCGTGATGTATGGCAAGACAAGATGGACTTGATTGACAAGATGCGCAAGGAAGCCCTTGGTGAAGGAGAAGAAGAATGAATTTGCAAGAAACGATTATCCAAGAACTGGGCGTGAAACCAGTGATTGATGCCCAGGAAGAAATCCATCGTTCTATTGATTTCTTAAAAAGATACCTGAAAAAGCATCCCTTTCTTAAAACCTTTGTACTAGGGATTTCTGGGGGACAGGACTCAACCTTAGCAGGTCGATTGGCTCAATTAGCTATGGAAGAACTGCGAGCTGAAACGGGCGATGACAGCTACAAATTTATCGCTGTCCGTCTGCCTTATGGAGTGCAAGCTGATGAAGCAGATGCTCAAAAAGCCCTAGCCTTCATCCAGCCAGATGTCAGCTTGGTTGTGAATATCAAGGAATCAGCCGACGCCATGACGGCAGCAGTCGAAGCGACAGGTAGTCCTGTTTCAGACTTCAACAAGGGCAATATCAAGGCTCGTTGCCGTATGATTGCCCAATATGCCCTTGCTGGTTCCCATAGTGGAGCGGTCATTGGAACAGACCATGCTGCGGAAAATATCACAGGTTTCTTTACCAAGTTTGGTGACGGTGGTGCGGATATTCTCCCTCTTTACCGACTCAATAAACGCCAAGGAAAACAACTCTTGAAGGAACTTGGTGCAGACCCAGCCCTTTATGAAAAAATCCCAACAGCAGACTTAGAAGAAGACAAACCAGGTCTAGCTGATGAAGTAGCCCTCGGAGTCACATATGAGGAGATTGACGACTACCTAGAAGGCAAAACAATCAGCCTAGAAGCCCAAACGACTATCGAAAACTGGTGGCACAAAGGCCAACACAAACGCCACCTACCCATCACCGTATTCGATGACTTTTGGGAGTGAGACAGAAATCGGTAACTCACAGAGTTCGATTTCGTCGTCTCACCCCCGCAACGATGACTAGGTTTGAAAAAGCTTGGAGAAGCGCATTTCAAACCAGACAGCGACTGCGTCAAGGAACTAGATGAAAAACTTGTTTTTTAGTTGTTACTGAGTTTAGTCTTTTTACCCCGATTCTAGAAATAGGAAAGTGAGAGAAGGTCCGGTGGACCTTTTTAGCTTCTTACCTTGAAATTCAAAGGCAAAGTAAATTTAAATGGAGATTGGACATAGAATCATCTATCAGAAAGCGAGGTAGCGTCATGAAAGCAATCGGTACGCAAATATTACAGACAGATCGTTTAATCTTGCGAAGATTTTTGGAAAGTGATGCAGAAGCCATGTTTCAGAATTGGGCTTCGTCCGCTGAAAATCTAACCTACGTCACTTGGGATCCTCATCCTGATGTCAAGGTGACTCGAAATTCGATTCGCAATTGGGTTGCCTCCTATGCCAATCCCAACTATTACAAATGGGCCATTTGTCTCAAAGAAAACCCGGAGCAGGTAATAGGAGATATCAGCATCGTTGCAATAGATGAGAATGATTCTTCTTGTGAAATTGGCTATGTGCTAGGCAAGGTTTACTGGGGACATGGGTTTATGACAGAAGCATTGAAAGCTGTCTTGGACTTCTGTTTTACTCAAGCAGGTTTTCAAAAAGTTAGAGCTCGATATGCCAGTCTCAATCCAGCTTCAGGTCGTGTCATGGAGAAGGCTGGAATGTCCTATCTAAAGACTATTAGCAATGGTGTAGAGAGAAAAGGCTATCTTGCGGACCTTATTTATTATCAGATAAGTAGGGAAGACTAGTGAATTTTCCTTTCAGTTTCCATCAAAGTCAGGCTTTGTCTGGCTTTTTTTGCAACATTTTTTACATAATCTGATTAAATTCCTATTTTTCCCTATCATTGTCCCTGTTTTTCCTTGAGTTTTGGGGCTATAATAGTCCTATCAAATCAAAGAATGGAGGAAGGCGATGGATAATATAATCTTTTTTATCAGTGTGTTTCTTGCTGGAATTCTTTCCTTCTTTTCTCCTTGTATTTTACCCTTGTTACCGGTCTATGCAGGGGTCTTGTTGGATGACAAAGATGGTACCCAGGCTTCTAGCGAAAAATTTTCAATCTCACTTGTTAGTCTATTGAGAACTCTGGCCTTTATAGCGGGGATTTCCTTTGTTTTTATCTTACTGGGCTATGGAGCTGGTTTTTTAGGCAATTTGCTTTATGCTTCTTGGTTTCAGTATGTGACGGGTGCGGTGATCATTCTCTTGGGCTTGCACCAGATGGAAGTCTTACATTTGAAGGGACTCTACAAGGAAAGAAGGCTACAATTACAGGGACAGGGGCAAAAGGGTAAGGGCTATAGTCAGGCATTTTTACTGGGATTGACCTTTAGTTTTGCTTGGACGCCTTGTGTGGGGCCGGTTCTTGGCTCTGTTTTGGCCTTGGCGGCTTCAGGTGGTTCAGGTGCTTGGCAGGGAGCTGGTCTCATGTTGATTTACACGCTGGGTTTGGCGCTACCATTTTTGGTTCTAGCTCTTGCCTCCAGCTATGTTTTGAAACATTTCCGAAAACTCCATCCTTATCTCGGAACCCTCAAAAAAGTGGGTGGTTTCCTCATTATCGTAATGGGAATCTTGGTGCTTTTGGGAAATGCTTCTATTTTGACTACATTATTTGAATAGAGAGGAAGAAGAAATGAAAAAATGGCAAACATGCCTCCTTGGAGTAGGCTCAATCTGTTGCTTGGCAGCCTGTTCGGCTAAAAATATGTCAGACGAAGCTACTATGAAGGAGCAAACAAAAACAGAACAAGTCAGTTCACAAACTGCGACTAAAGGTCAGGCAGTTGCTGATTTTGAATTGATGGCTGTAGATGGCAAGACCTACCGCTTGTCTGATTACAAGGGCAAGAAAGTCTATCTCAAATTCTGGGCTTCTTGGTGTTCCATCTGTCTAGCTAGTCTTCCTGACACGGATGAAATTGCTAAAGATGCTGGTGATGATTATGTGGTTTTGACGGTAGTGTCACCTGGACACAAGGGTGAACAAGCTGAAGCAGACTTTAAGAACTGGTACAAGGGCTTGGATTATAAAAATTTCCCAGTTCTAATTGACCCATCAGGTAAACTATTGGAAAGTTATGGTGTCCGTTCTTACCCAACTCAAGCCTTTATAGACAAGGAAGGAAAGCTGGTCAAAACGCAACCAGGTTTTATGGATAAGGATATGATTTTAAAGACATTGAAAGAAATGGGGTAGAGAAAGATCATGAATGATAAAGTAAAATTGTTTGTCTTGGCAGGAATCTTTTTCCTAGCCATAAGCGGTTTCTATTTTCTATTGATGCGAAATGCAGGGCAGACAGATAGCTCGCAAATTGAGAAAGCAGCAGTTAGCCAAGGAGGAAAAACAGTGAAAAAAACAGAAGTGAGTAAAGATGCAGATTTGCACGAAATTTATCTGGCTGGAGGTTGTTTCTGGGGAGTTGAGGAATATTTCTCACGCGTTCCCGGAGTGACAGATGCCGTTTCGGGCTATGCGAACGGTAGAGGGGAAACAACTAAGTACGAATTGATTAACCAAACTGGACATGCGGAGACTGTCCATGTCACCTATGATGCCAAGCAAATTTCTCTCAAGGAAATCCTGCTTCACTATTTCCGCATTATCAATCCAACCAGCAAAAATAAACAAGGAAATGATGTGGGAACCCAATACCGTACGGGTGTTTATTACACAGATGACAAGGATTTAGAGGTGATTAACCAAGTCTTTGATGAGGTGGCTAAGAAATACGACCAACCTCTAGCAGTTGAAAAGGAGGCCTTGAAGAATTTTGTAGTGGCTGAGGATTACCACCAAGACTATCTCAAGAAAAATCCAAATGGCTACTGCCATATCAATGTCAATCAGGCGGCCTATCCTGTCATTGATGCCAGCAAATATCCCAAACCAAGTGATGAGGAATTGAAAAAGACCTTGTCACCTGAGGAGTATGCAGTCACCCAGAAAAATCAAACAGAACGAGCTTTTTCAAACCGTTACTGGGATAAATTTGAATCTGGTATCTATGTGGATGTAGCAACTGGTGAACCTCTCTTTTCATCAAAGGATAAGTTTGAGTCTGGTTGTGGCTGGCCTAGTTTTACCCAACCCATCAGTCCAGATGTTGCCACCTACAAGGAAGATAAGTCTTACAATATGACACGCATGGAAGTGCGAAGCCGAGTTGGAGATTCTCACCTTGGCCATGTCTTTACGGACGGCCCACAGGACAAGGGTGGCTTGCGCTACTGTATCAATAGTCTCTCTATCCGCTTTATTCCCAAAGATCAAATGGAAGAAAAAGGCTACGCTTATTTACTAGATTATGTCGATTAAGAGGGATTTCCTAAGCAGTTAGAGGAGAATTTTGCTATACTGATACTAGTAAGTGACAAAGGAGAGAAGCATGACCTATACAATCTTAATCGTAGAAGATGAATATCTGGTAAGACAAGGCTTGACCAAGCTGGTCAATGTAGCAGCCTACGATATGGAAATCATCGGTCAAGCTGAAAATGGAAGACAGGCTTGGGAATTGATACAAAAGCAGGTGCCAGATATTATTTTAACCGATATCAACATGCCTCAGCTAAATGGGATCCAGTTGGCCAGTCTGGTCCGAGAAACCTATCCTCAGGTGCATTTGGTCTTTTTAACAGGCTACGATGATTTTGATTATGCCTTGTCTGCTGTCAAACTAGGTGTGGATGATTACCTACTCAAGCCCTTTTCTCGTCAGGATATCGAGGAAATGCTGGGGAAAATCAAGCAAAAGTTGGATAAGGAAGAGAAAGAAGAGCAGTTACAAGATTTATTGACTGATAAGTTTGAGGGAAATATGGCCCAGAAAATCCAGTCCCATCTGGCTGATAGCCAATTTAGTTTAAAGTCTTTAGCAAATGACTTAGGCTTTAGCCCGACTTATCTGAGTTCTTTGATTAAGAAAGAGTTAGGCATGCCTTTTCAGGATTATCTGGTGAGAGAACGTGTCAAACAAGCCAAGCTCTTGCTTCTGACAACGGATTTAAAGATTTATGAGATCGCAGAGAAAGTTGGTTTTGAAGATATGAACTATTTTACCCAACGCTTTAAGCAGATTGCGGGTGTGACCCCTCGTCAGTTTAAGAAGGGGGAAGGTCGATGAAACGTTCTTCTCTCCTAGTCAGAATGGTTATTTCCATCTTTCTGGTATTTCTCATTCTCCTAGCTCTGGTTGGGACTTTCTACTATCAATCTAGTTCTTCAGCCATTGAGGCTACTATTGAGGACAATAGCCAAACGACTATCAGTCAGACTAGCCACTTTATCCAGTCTTATATCAAAAAATTAGAAACCACGTCGACTAGTTTGACCCAGCAGGCAGATGTTTTATCCTATGCTGAGAATCCCAGTCAAGACAAGGTCAAGGGAATTCGAGATCTATTTTTGACTATCTTGAAGGCAGACCAAGACTTGAAAACGTTAGTTCTGGTCACCAAATCCGGTCAGGTCATTTCTACAGATGATAGTGTGCAAATGAAAACCTCCTCAGATATGATGGCTGAGAACTGGTACCAAAAGGCCATTCATCAGGGAGCCGTGCCAGTTTTGACCCCAGCTCGTAAATCGGACAGTCAGTGGGTCATTTCTGTCACTCAAGAACTTGTTGATGCAAAGGGAGCCAATCTGGGCGTGCTTCGTTTGGATATTTCCTACGAAACTCTAGAAGCCTATCTCAACCAGCTTCAGTTGGGTCAGCAGGGCTTTGCCTTTATCATCAATGAAAACCATGAATTTGTTTATCACCCTCAACACACAGTTTATAGTTCGTCTAGCGAAATGGAGGCTATGAAACCCTACATCGAGACGGGTCAGGGCTATACTCCTGGCCACAAATCCTACGTCAGTCAGGAAAAGATTTCAGGAACTGATTGGACGGTGCTTGGCGTGTCTTCGCTGGAGAAGTTAGATCAGGTTCGGAGTCAACTCATGTGGACCTTGCTTGGAGCTAGTGTTACATCTCTTCTTGCCTGCCTCTGCTTGGTGTGGCTTAGTCTTAAACGCTGGATTGCTCCTCTGAATGACTTGAGAGAAACCATGCTGGAGATTGCTTCTGGTAATCAGAATCTTCGTGCCAAGGAAACTGGTGCCCATGAACTGAGAGAAGTGACTCGCCAGTTCAATGCTATGTTGGATCAGATTGATCAGCTGATGGCAGATATTCGCAGGCAGGAAGAAACGACCCGTCAGTACCAACTTCAAGCTTTATCAAGCCAGATTAATCCGCATTTCCTCTACAATACTTTGGACACCATCATCTGGATGGCTGAATTTCAGGATAGTCAGCGAGTGGTTCAGGTGACCAAGTCTTTGGCGACATATTTCCGCTTGGCACTCAATCAAGGCAAGGACTTGATTTCCCTGTCTGACGAAATCAATCATGTCCGCCAGTATCTCTTTATCCAGAAACAACGTTATGGGGATAAGCTGGAATATGAGATTGAGGAAAATCCTGCCTTTGATCATCTAGTCTTGCCTAAGTTGGTGTTACAACCCTTGGTAGAAAATGCCCTTTACCATGGCATTAAGGAAAAAGAAGGTCAGGGTCATATTAAAGTTTCTGTGCAGAAACAGGATTCAGGAATGGTCATCCGTATTGAGGATGATGGCGTTGGTTTCCAAGATGCTAGCGACAGTAGTCAAAGTCAACTCAAACGTGGGGGAGTTGGTCTTCAAAATGTTAATCAACGGCTCAAACTTCACTTTGGAGAAGATTACCAAATGAAGATTGATTCTATTCCCTCAAAAGGTACGACAGTTGAAATATACATAAATAGAATAGAAACTAATTAACTCCCAGTCAATTCTGGGAGTTTTATGCGTAATTGGGCAAGCTTTCTAGGTTGTCTATCTTGCTAAAACGTAGAAAAAACGATATGATAGATAATGACAAAAGAGGTATCAAGTATGAAGGAAAAAGACATTCAAAGAGAAACAAGCCAGATTGTAAAAGATGTATTAGAAAAGGCCAATTTGAAGCAAGGATCTATCTTTGTTTTGGGTCTTTCTTCTAGTGAGGTGATAGGTGGTCAGATTGGCAAGGAATCAAGCCAAGAAATTGGGGAAATCATTGTGAAGACCATCCTAGATATCCTAGAAGACAAAGGAATTCATCTAGCCGTTCAAGGTTGTGAACATGTCAATCGGGCCCTCGTCGTTGAACGTCAGGTGGCAGAGCGGTTTGGACTGGAAATCGTCAGTGTCCTTCCAACTCTCCATGCAGGAGGTTCAGGTCAGTTGGCAGCCTTCAAGTTTATGCAAGATCCAGTTGAAGTTGAATTTATCAAGGCTCATGCTGGATTGGATATCGGAGACACTGCAATTGGCATGCATGTCAAGCATGTTCAGGTTCCAATTCGCCCTCTTTTGAGAGAGATTGGGCATGCCCATGTAACGGCTCTTGCAAGTCGTCCAAAATTAATTGGAGGTGCGCGTGCGCACTATCCGCAAGATTCTATTAGAAAGTCATAAGAATGAGAAAAACAAAACAACAACTAGAAAAGATTACCAAATATTCGATTCGTAAGCTAACTGTTGGGGTAGGTCCTGTAGCCATCGGGGCCTTCCTTTTTGGTGCTGCTACCCTTTCAGTAGATAAGGTTCAAGCCAATGAAGTTGGCGGTGCTCATAGTGTTCATTACCGTTATTTGGCGGAGCAGGAATTGACCGATTCTGAAAAAGCCCTGATTCACCATGAGGTTCCTACAGAATTTCAAGATGATGATATTCTCTATGTAGTTTATCGCAAGAAGGCAACTAACAGTCAACAACTTCCTTACACAGGAAGTAAAGAATTAGCCTTGGCAGGTTTTGGTTTGGCAACAGCTTCGCTAGCAGTCTTTTTGGTGTCTAAAAAAGGTCGTAGAGAAGTTCTAGGTGTTCTCTTGATCGGTTCTTTAGGAGCCAGCACCTTTGTACCTTATGGGACATTTGCATTTGAAAATAAAGAATTGCTTTCTTATAACCAAACTATTTCCGCCTCTACACATGAAGGCTTGACTGAAGGGATTATCCACATTGATGGTTATGAATACATCGGATACTTCAAGGAAGCAGAACTCCACCCATCAAGACCAGCTTCAGCTGAGAAGCCTCAGTTGCCATTAGAAAAGCAAAGTGCAAATGAAATCGAGAAGACAGAAGTAGTTCAAGAAAAACCTACTGTTGCGCCAGAAACTGTCATTGAAAAAACTGTGGCACAAACTCCGGTTGCTCCTGCTCTTGAAGAAAAACCAGTTTTTGAGAAGCCTCAGACCAGACTGGAAGAGAGCTTGGTGGGGATCCCGTTTGAAACAGTCACAAGCCCAGATGCTAATTTAGCAGAAGGACAGACTCATATCGTCACAGCTGGAGTAAATGGTCAGCGCCGCCTTGTAACCAAAGTATCAATGGTTAATGGTCAAGAAGTTAGAGAAGTTATCGAAGACCAAGTGGTTCAAAATCCTGTGTCACAAGTGATTGAAGTCGGAACGAAGAAAGAGGTGCAACCTGCTCCAACTCCAACCCCACAAGCTGAACCAACTTATCAAGTAGCTGAAGGGACGCAAGAGGAAGATAAAACTGGCCAAGCCTTAACACAACCTGAATTGCCAGAGGCTCCAGTAGAAGCAAAAGGTACTCAAGAACCAGGTAAAGAGGGCCAAGCTCTAACACAACCAGAACTTCCAGAGGCTCCAGTTGAAGCAAAAGGTACCCAAGAGGAAGGCAAAGAAGGCCAAGCTTTAACACAGCCAGAATTGCCAGAAGCTCCAATCGAATCAAAAGGAACTCAAGAGGAAGGCAAGGCAGGTCAAGCTTTAGTACAGCCAGAACTTCCTGAATATACAGAACCAGTTTCAACTAAGGGAACACAAGAAACAGGAAAAGAAGGACAAGCTACAGAGCAACCAGCAAATCCAGAATATAAAGTAACAACTGGTACAGTTGAGAAATCTACTGAAAGTGAATTAGATTTCACAACAGAAGTAGTTCCTGATGACACAAAATATGTGGATGAAGAAGTAGTTGAACGTACAGGTTCTAAAGGAATTCAAGTTACGAAAACAACTTATGAAACAGTGGAAGGTGTAGAGACAGATAAAGTTGTTTCTACAACTACAGAAGTGAAAACTCCTGCCGTTTCTAAAGTAGTTAAAAAAGGAACAAAACCAATTGAAGGAACAAAAGTTGAAACAAGAGAAGAAGCCATTCCTTTTGAAACAAAAACAGAAGAGGATGATACTTTAAAACGTGGAACAACTAAAGTTGCTCAAGAAGGTGTAGACGGTAAGAAACAAATTACTGAAACGTATAAAACAATTCGCGGAGAAAAAACAAGCGATGCTCCAACAGTAGAAGAAAAAGTTATCTTACAACCTCAAGATAAAATTATTAAAAAAGGTACAAAAGGTTTAGAAAAACCAACCTTACAATGGGCGAATACTGAAAAAGATGTCTTGAAGAAGAGCGCTACAGCTAGTTATACATTAAATAAACCAGCTGGAGTAGAAATCAAATCAATCAAATTAGCGTTGAAAGATAAAGATGGACAACTTGTAAAAGAAGTAACGGTAGCTGAAAATAATTTAAACGCTACTTTAGATAAATTGAAATATTATCAAGGATACACTCTATCTACTACGATGGTTTATGATCGTGGAGAAGGCGAAGAAACTGAGAAATTAGAAGATAAACAAATTCAGTTAGACCTCAAAAAAGTTGAAATCAAGAACATCAAAGAAACAAGTTTGATGAGTGTGGATGCTGAAGGAAAAGAAACAGATAAGAGCTTATTAACTGAAAAGCCAACAGATGTTGCTCCATTATATTTACGTGTAACAACGCATGATAATAAGACAACAAGACTTGCAGTAAGTTCTGTTGAAGAAGTTGTTGTTGATGGGAAAACATTGTACAAAGTTGTAGCGAAAGCTCCAGACTTAGTTCAACGTAGAGCAGATGATACTTTCAGTGAAGAGTATGTTCATTACTTTGAAAAACAAAAAGCACACGAAGGTGATGTATATTATAGTTTTAATGACTTGGTAACAGCTATGAAAGCTAACCCAAGTGGTACTTTTAAACTTGGTGCAGACCTTAATGCTGCTAACGTACCAACTCCAAATAAACAATATGTACCTGGTAAATTCAGCGGAACTTTAACAAGTGTCGATGGAAAACATTATACAATTCACAATATGGCTCGTCAGTTATTTGATAATGTCGAAGGTGGTACAATTAATAACATTAATTTAGGTAATGTTAATATTAATATGCCTTGGGTTGAAAATATTTCAGCACTATCAAGAGTAGCTAAAAATGCCACAGTTGAAAATGTTAAGGTAACTGGTAGCATCCTTGGTAAAGATGGTATTGCTGGTATTGTAAACAAAGTGGACGTTGGTGGTTTATTACAAAATGTTGCCTTTGTTGGTAAAGTTACTGGTGTTGGCGATAAAGGCTGGGATATGGGCGGTATTTCTGGAGAAGTTTGGAAAGGGAATATTAAAAAAGCCTATGTTGATGCTGATATTGTAGCAAATAAAGCTCGTATTGGTGGTCTTGTTGCTAGAACAGATAATGGTTACGATGGAAATGGGGTTAACAAATATGCATTTACTAGCCAATCTGTCGTTAAAGGAACTATTAAGGTAAAAACGCCTGTTGAAGTTGGTGGTTTCATTAGTAAAAACTATCCATGGGGTCGAGTTCTTGATACTGTTACAATGATGAAAGTTGAAAATGGTGAGGAATTCTATGGTTCCAAAGATCTTGTTGATGATGATGGATACTTTACAAATAATTGGATTGATAGAAACTATGTTGTTACAGGTGTGAGTGAAGGAAAACGTTCATTCAAATATTCTCGTAGTAATCGAATCCAAGAAATCAGCTTAGAAGAAGCTAACAAAAAAATAGAATCATTCGGAATTACAGCTGATAAATTCGAAATTGCTCCACTTGTGGAAGATAAACTAAACCAAGTTAAACCAAAATCTGATACTTATAAAGAGATTCAAGATTATAATGCAGATCGTGAACTTGCATACCGTAATATTGAGAAACTTCAACCATTCTACAATAAAGAATGGATTATCAATCAAGGAAATAAAATTCCTGCAGGTTCTAAATTATTAACGACTGAAGTATTATCTGTAACAGGTATGAAAGATGGACAATTTGTAACGGACTTATCTGATGTTGATCATATTATAATTCATTACGCTGATGGTACGAAAGAAGAAAAAGCTGTATCAGCTAAAGCTACGTCAAATGTGGAACAAGTAAAAGAATACGGTATTACAGATTTAGGTGATGTAGTTTACACACCAAATATGGTAGTTAAAGACCGTACTCAACTAATCAGTGAGATTAAAACGAAATTAGATAGTGTTCAATTAATTTCACAAGAAGTTCGTGACTTAATGGACAAACGTAACAAACCAGCTGAGAATAGTGACAATCATAAGAACAATTACATTCGTAACTTATTCCTTGAAGAAAGCTTCGAAGAAACGAAAGCTAATTTAGATAAATTAGTGAAAGCTTTAGTCGAAAACGAAGACCATCAATTAAATGGTGACGAAGCAGCCATGAAAGCTCTTCTTAAAAAAGTAGAAGATAACAAAGCTAAAATAATGATGGCTCTTACTTATTTAAATCGTTATTATGGATTTAAATACAATGATATGAGTATTAAAGACCTTATGATGTTCAAACCTGATTTCTATGGTAAGAATGTTAGTGTTATCGATAGATTGATTCAAATTGGTTCTAGTGAGAAAAACTTAAAAGGTGACCGAACTCAAGATGCTTATCGTGATGTGATTGCGGGAGCAACAGGTAAAGGTAACTTAAATGACTTTTTAACATATAATATGAAGTTGTTTACAGAAGATACTGATATGAATGTTTGGTATAAGAAGGCTGTATCACACACTAACTATATTGTTGAGAAGCAATCCTCAAACCCTGCGTTTGCTAATAAAAAATATCATTTGTATGAAAACCTTAATAACGGTGAGCATGGACGTTATATCCTACCACTTCTTAATACGAAGAAAGCTCATATGTTCTTGATTTCAACATACAATACACTAGCATTTAGTGCGTTTGAGAAATATGGTAAGAATACAGAAGCTGAACGTGAAGCATTCAAGAAAGAAATCGACTTACGTGCACAAGAACAAATCAACTACTTAGACTTCTGGTCTCGCTTGGCGGCTGATAATGTACGTAATCAGTTGTTGAAATCTGAAAACATGGTTCCATCGGCTATCTGGGATAACCATGGTGCGCCAGGTGGATGGGTTGATAGAATGGGTCACACGAAGAATGGTAATTATGCTCCAATTCGTGAGTTCTATGGTCCAACTGGTAAGTGGCACGGTGATAATGGCATGGGTGCATACGCATATATCTTTGATAGACCTCAAAACTCAGAAGCCGTGTACTATATTTGGTCAAGTATGATTAGTGATTTTGGTACATCAGCCTTTACTCATGAAACAACGCATATCAATGACCGTATGGCTTACTTAGGTGGTTGGGGACATCGTGAGGGTACAGACGTTGAAGCCTTTGCTCAAGGAATGTTACAATCTCCAGCTGTATCAAGTTCGAATGGTGACTACGGTGCACTAGGTCTTAACATGGCTTATAAACGTGAAAACGATGGTAAACAATGGTACAACTATGATCCAAATAAATTAGATAGTAGAGAAGCTATCGACCATTACATGAAAAACTATAATGAAGCGCTCATGATGCTCGACCATTTAGAAGCGGATGCCGTTATCGCGAAGAATGATGGTGACAACAACAAGTGGTTCAAGAAGATGGACAAAAAATGGCGTGAGAAAGCTGATAGAAATGGTTTAGTTGGACAACCACACCAATGGGATTTACTTCGTGACCTAAATGACGCGGAGAACAAGAAGAAATTGACAAGCATTGATGACCTTGTAGATGGTAATTACGTGACTAAGCATAATATGCCTGGTAATAAATATTATCGTGCTGAAGGTTTTGATACGGCATATCAAACTGTAAGTATGATGGCTGGAATTTACGGTGGTAATACAAGTCAAAGTGCTGTAGGTTCTATCTCGTTCAAACATAATACATTCCGTATGTGGGGTTACTTCGGATATGTCAATGGATTTGTCGGATATGCTTCAAACAAGTATAAACAAGAATCTAAAGCAGCTGGTAGACCGGGTCTTGGTGATGACTTTATCATTGAGAAAGTGTCTGGTGGTAAATTCCACACACTAGAAGAGTGGAAGAAAGAATGGTTCAAGGAAGTCAAAGCTAAAGGAGAAAAAGGATTTGTCGAAATTGAAATCGACGGACAGAAAATTTCAACTTATGCAGGACTCCAAGAATTGTTCAACAAAGCTGTTGAAAATGACCTTAAAGCGGGTAATTCAAACCAAACAGTTGCACTCAAAGAAAAAGTTTACAAACAACTCTTGCAGAAATCAGATGGATTTGCTGGTGATTTATTCACTAAAGCATAATCAAGAGTAATTTAATAGCCAGAAAATGATAAAAAGGTAGATCAGTTTTGACTGGATCTATCTTTTTTGATGTTCTTGCAGTTCTTAAATGTTCACGTACCAGTATAATTATTGAATATATTTATAACTAAAATACTGGAAAAATAGATTTTAAAAAAGTAAATGAAATGTCAGGCAGGGCTTTGTTTTATGGATTTTGTTCTAGTTCAAACAACTTGCAAAAATAGCTTAAAAATTATAAAATGAAATATAAAGAAATTTGTAAATACGCATAAAATTCAATATGATATAATGTGTACATAGATAAAAGAAAAGGAAATATTATAAATGAAGAACAAGCTTTCTGATAAGTCCCTTGAGAATCAGAGAAAAGAAAAGATCATGCGTTTCTCCATTCGTAAATATAGTTTTGGTGCAGCGAGTGTAGCGGTTGCTGCCTTTTTAATGTTTTTAGGAAATGGAGCAGTTGCAGCGGATCAATTGAAAGTAACTGAAGAGTCTTCTAGTAAAGTAGAGTTGGCTAAAGAAGGTGGGGATAAGACTGAAAATCAGAGTGAGTCCAAAATCAGTGAGCCGAAAATTACTAAACCAGAACTAGATAAAAGTCAACTTGCAAATTATATTGGTGAAATTGAAGGTAAGATTTCAAGTGGAGCCTACGCTAATAAGACAGAGGAAAGTGTAGCGAGTCTAGCTGCTGAGTTAGCTAATGCCAAAGCAACTTTAGCGAGCGCAAGCAGTCAAGAAGAATTGACGAGTGCCTATCAAAAACTGGTTACTGCTGTTAACTCAAAATTACGAAATAAGCCGGTTGAGAAAAAAGAAATTGTTTCAACAGATACTACTGAGAATAAAGAAACAGTTGGTATCAAAGCTGAAAATACTGAGAAACCATCAGAATCAAATGCGATTGAAAAGACTGGTGCCAATGATCCGCGTAATGGAAGTGAAATTGAAAAGGATACAACATTCCGTGCGGCTGTGAATCAAGATCCAAAGGTAGATTTTACATTCTCCATACCAGATGAGAAGAAAATCTATATCTATAACGAAGAGCATTTCTCATTAGAAATTCCGGTTTATTCTGAAACTGGAAAGATTCGTTATGCAACGATTAAGAAAGGATCTAGACAAAGATTCCCTAATGTTGCAGGTACAGATAATGACTTGGATGTTGAATTTGGATTTACAGCTACTGTAATAAATCGTGCTGAAACGGCAGGGGTAACATCGGAGGCGAGTCAAGCCAATCCTGCGAAAATCGTTATTACAGGTCGTCCAAACGATATACTGAAAAAACACAGAGATTATACAAAACAAGAAAACCAAACACTTAACGTGGGTACTCGTTATATTCAGGTGGTTGATGATCAAGGTAGAGAGAATCTTAAAAAAGGTGATAGTATTGCAGACCCAGGGTATTTCTACTTAGTGTTAAAATCTCAAGCAAAAAAATACGCCTTAAGATCTCAACCTACAGATGAAAAGATTTCTGTAACTAGTTTGACAAATCCTACAGCAGAAGATTTAAAGAAAATCAAAGATAGTATTCAATTAGAATATTCAACAACAAACGAAGATGCACGATTTGCTGATAGACGTGGAACTTTAGTAGAACACCCAGAGGATGTTATTCAATCGGTTAATATCGTTGGGAATAATATTGTTGTTACATTTACAGATGGTTCTACGAAGACGAAACCAGTAAGTGAAATTGTACAAAAAAATGTTCCACCGGTTGTTAATCTACCGTATTCAAACGAAGCGAACAGAAATATTTATATCTATTCTGGAGAAGAGACAGACCTAACATTTACTGCAACGGATGAGTCTAAGATTAAGGACCTAAAACTTCGTGGCCCTGGTGACATTAACTATAATAATGCAACTAGTTTTGGTTTAGCAGTAGGAAATATTGTTGATAGCGCAGTAACAAGCGGAGCAGGTTCTGTTTCTGAAGATAAGAAGACAGCAACCATTAAAATGACTGGAACAACGAATTTAACTGCTGGGAAAAAATGGACAAGTGTTATCGTTGCAAAAGATGACAACAATGGAGAAAGTGCACCTTTTAACGGAAGAATTAATGCAACTACTAATCCTGCAGAACGTCAAAAAATTGAAGGTTATGTTGAGTTTGTTGTAAAAAATCAAACTACTAAATATGATATTAAGACTCCAGAAGGAACAGTTAGTGTAGTAGATCCAGCGAATGTAACTGCAGAAGAATTTGAAAAAATTAAAGAAAAAGTAAAAATTGAATACTCTCAAACTAACGATGATGCTAATTTTACTAGCAAGAGAGGACAAACTGTAGACAATCAGGCGACAAGAATTTCTACGATTACAAAAGATGCTAATGGAAATCTTGTTGTGACCTATAAAGATGGTTCAACTGATACAAAACCTTTATCAGAATTCACAAGTTTAAATAAACAACCTGCAATTGACGCGGTTAACAAGGCTGCTGAAGATAAAATTGCAGAGATTAATGCTAATACAAACGCAACTGCAGAAGAAAAAGCAGCTACAATAGAAAAAGTTAATGTCGATAAGGCGAAAGCTTTAACAGCAATTAATGATAACTCGGTAACGACAAAAGCAGCATTAGATAATGCCAAAACATCTGGGACAACAGCGATTAGCAATGATAATCCTGTAGCAACGAAGAAAGATACGGCAAAAGCAGCTATTGACTCAGCTTTAAGAGAGAAAGAAGCAGCCATCGATGCGAATAACGACTTAACGACAGAAGAGAAGAATGCAGCAAAAGCAGATGCACAGGCAAAAGCAACTGCAGCGAAAACAGCAATTGATAATGCGACAACAAACGCAGCAGTGGACTCAGCCCAAACGGCAGGAACAACAAGCGTAAGTTCAGTAACGCCAACAGCGGTAGCAAAACCAGCGGCTAAGAAAGCAATAGATGATGCACTTAAAGCGAAAGAAGCACAACTTGACGCTCGTGCGGACTTAACAGACGAAGAAAAAACAGCAGCAAAAGCAGATGCACAAGCAAGGGCAACAGCGGCTAAAAATAATATTGATACTGCAACAACAAACTCAACAGTAGATAATGCGAAAACTACAGGCGTTGCTGATGTGGAAAGCGTTAATCCGCAAGCAAGCCAAAAGAAAACTGATGCGAAAAATGCAGTTGATGAAGCATTAAAAGCAAAAGAAGCAGCTATAGATGCCAACAATGACTTAACAGACGAAGAAAAAACTGCGGCGAAAGCTGATGCAAAAGCCAAATCTGACGCAGCGAAGCAAGCAATCGACAAGGCGACAACAAATGATGCAGTAACGCAAGCTAAAAACGACGGAGCAACATCAGTAGATTCGGTGACTCCAACTCCGGTAGCCAAACCAGCAGCTAAGAAAGCCATCGATGACGCATTGAAAGCTAAGAACGACGCAATTGATGCCAACAACGATTTGACTGCTGAAGAAAAAGCCAAAGCTAAGGAAGACGCGAAAGTCAAAGCCGATGCAGCGAAGACTGCAATCGACAAGGCGACAACAAACGAGGGAGTAGAACAAGCTGAGGCTAACGGAACAACAGAAGTAAATAATGTAAATCCAACTCCGGTAGCAAAACCAGCAGCTAAGAAAGCAATCGACGATGCACTTAAAGCTAAGAATGACGCGATCGACGCAAACAATGACTTAACAGCGGAAGAGAAAGCAAAAGCTAAAGAAGATGCAAAAGCAAAAGCCGATGCAGCGAAAACAGCGATCGACAACGCAACAACAAACGCGGGAGTGGACCAAGCTAAGGCTAACGGAACAACAGAAGTAAACAATGTAACTCCAACGCCAGTAGCGAAACCAGTAGCAAAAAAAGCAGTAGAAGACGCGTTAGCTGATAAGATAAAAGAAATCGAATCAAACAATGACTTAACAGACGAAGAAAAAACTGCGGCTAAGCAAGAAGCGCAAGACAAGGCGGCTGCAGCGAAAACAGCGATCGACAACGCGACAACAAACGCAGGAGTGGACCAAGCTAAGGCTAACGGAACAACAGAAGTAAACAATGTAACTCCAACGCCAGTAGCGAAACCAGCGGCTAAGAAAGCAGTGGAAGACGCGTTAGCTGAGAAGA
>NZ_JBHMFR020000003.1:75759-77173 GCF_042436615.2 Streptococcus bovismuti
GCAAGAAGTGCAAGACAAGGCGGCTGCAGCGAAAACAGCGATCGACAACGCGACAACAAACGCAGTGGTAGACCAAGCTAAGGCTAACGGAACAACAGAAGTAAACAATGTAAATCCAACGCCGGTAGCAAAACCAGCAGCTAAGAAAGCAATCGACGATGCACTGAAAGCTAAGAACGACGCAATCGACGCAAACAACGACTTAACAGACGAAGAAAAAACTGCGGCTAAGCAAGAAGCGCAAGACAAGGCGGCTGCAGCGAAAACAGCGATCGACAACGCGACAACAAACGCAGGAGTGGACCAAGCTAGGGCTAACGGAACAACAGAAGTAAACAATGTAAATCCAACGCCGGTAGCGAAACCAGCAGCTAAAAAAGCAATAGAAGGCGCACTAAAAGCTAAGGAAGCAGCGATTGATGCCAACAACGATTTAACAGCAGAAGAAAAAGCTACAGCTAAGCAAGAAGCGCAAGATAAGGCGGCTGCAGCGAAGACTGCAATCGACAACGCGACAACAAACGCAGGAGTGGACCAAGCTAAGGCTAACGGAACAACAGAAGTAAACAATGTAAATCCAACGCCGGTAGCCAAATCAGCAGCTAAGCAAGCCATCGAAGACGCATTGAAAGCTAAGAACGACGCGATTGATTCCAATAACGATTTGACTGCTGAAGAGAAAGCCAAAGCTAAGGAAGACGCCAAATCCAAAGCCGATGCAGCGAAACAAGCAATCGATAACGCAACAACAAACGATGCAGTAACGCAAGCTAAAAACGACGGAGCAACAAGTGTAGACTCAGTAAATCCAACAGCACAAGCTAAGCCAGCGGCTAAAAAAGCAATCGACGATGCGCTGAAAGCTAAGAACGACGCGATTGACGCAAACAACGACTTAACAGACGAAGAAAAAACAGCAGCGAAAGCTGATGCGAAAGCGAAAGCAGACGTAGCTAAGCAAGCAATCGACAACGCGACAACAAACGCAGTGGTAGACCAAGCTAAGGCTAACGGAACAACAGAAGTAAACAATGTAAATCCAACGCCGGTAGCAAAACCAGCAGCTAAGAAAGCAATCGACGATGCACTGAAAGCTAAGAACGACGCAATCGACGCAAACAATGACCTAACAGCAGAAGAGAAAGCAAAAGCTAAGGAAGATGCGAAAGCCAAAGCTGACGCAGCGAAGACTGCAATCGACAACGCGACAACAAACGCAGCGGTAGAACAAGCTAAAAACGCTGGGGCAGCAAGTGTATCTTCAGTAATACCAACAGCGCAAGCGAAGCCAGCGGCAAAACAAGCAATCGACGATGCACTGAAAGCTAAGAACGACGCGATCGACGCAAACAATGACTTAACAGACGAAGAAAAAACTGCAGCTAAGGAAGATGCAAAAGTCAAAGCCGACGCA
>NZ_JBHMFR020000003.1:77273-79626 GCF_042436615.2 Streptococcus bovismuti
GAAAGAAAAAGCTAAAGAAGATGCAAAAGCAAAAGCCGATGCAGCGAAAACAGCGATCGACAACGCGACAACAAACGCAGGAGTGGACCAAGCTAAGGCTAACGGAACAACAGAAGTAAACAATGTAACTCCAACACCAGTAGCAAAACCAGTAGCAAAAAAAGCAGTAGAAGACGCGTTAGCTGATAAGATAAAAGAAATCGAATCAAATAACGACTTAACAGATGAAGAAAAAGCAAAAGCTAAAGAAGATGCGAAAGCCAAAGCAGACGCAGCAAAACAAGCCATCGATAACGCGACAACAAATGCAGCGGTAGAACAAGCTAAAAAAGACGGAGCGACAAGTGTATCTTCAGTCACTCCAACACCAGCAGCTAAACCGGCTGCAAAACAAGCCATCGATGACGCATTGAAAGCTAAGAATGACACGATTAATGCGAACAATGACTTAACAGACGAAGAAAAAACTGCAGCTAAGGAAGATGCAAAAGTCAAAGCCGACGCAGCGAAACAAGCCATCGACAACGCGACAACAAACGTAGGAGTGGACCAAGCTAAGGCTAACGGAACAACAGAAGTAAACAATGTAACTCCAACGCCAGTAGCGAAACCAGCGGCTAAGAAAGCAGTGGAAGACGCGTTAGCTGAGAAGATTAAAGAAATTGAAGCAAACAATGACTTAACAGACGAAGAGAAGACTGCGGCTAAAGAAGAAGCTAAAGCCAAAGCAGACGCAGCGAAGACTGCGATTGATAATGCGACAACAAACGCAGGAGTGGACCAAGCTAAGGCTAATGGAACAACAGAAGTAAACAATGTAACTCCAACACCAGTGGCGAAACCAGCAGCTAAGACAGCGATTGATAATGCGCTTAAAGTGAAAGAAGCAGAAATCGATGCTCGAGATGATCTGACAGCTGAGGAAAAAACAGCAGCTAAAGAAGAAGCGAAATCCAAAGCGGATGCAGCAAAACAAGCAGTTGATAAAGCGACGACAAATACTTACGTTGAAAATGCAAAAACTACTGGGGTAGCAGATGTAAACTCATTGAATCCAGTAGCAGTTAAGAAACCAGAGGCTAAAAAAGCAATTGATGCAGCACTTAAAGCTAAAGAAGCAGAAATTGATGCGAATAATGACTTAACAGCAGAAGAAAAATTAGCGGCTAAGGAAGAGGCTAAGAAAAAAGCAGACACGGCTAAGCAAGCAATAGATGAAGCTGATACAGACATTAAGGTTGATGTAAATAGTATATCTGGTTTAAGTGATGTAAATTCATTTAGTCCAGAACCAGTTAAGAAATCAGAGGCTAAAAAAGCAATTGAAGCAGCTCTAGAGAAAAAAATAGAAGAAATTGATGCTCGAGATGATTTAACAACTGAAGAGAAAACTGCAGCAAAAGCTGAAGCAGAAAACAAAGCTAATGAAGCGAAAGAAGCGATTGATGCAGCAGATACAGATATTAAAGTTGATGTAAATAGTATATCTGGTTTAAGTGATGTAAATTCGTTTAGTCCTGAAGCAACTAAAAAACCAGCATCTAAACAGGCAATAGATGATGCATTAAAAGCAAAAGAAGATGCAATAGATGCAAATGATGATTTAACAGCTGAAGAAAAAGCTAAAGCCAAAGCAGAAGCTAAGAAAAAAGCCGATGCAGCGAAGACTGCAATCGACAACGCGACAACAAACGCAGGAGTGGACCAAGCTAAGGCTAACGGAACAACAGAAGTAAACAATGTAAATCCAACGCCAGTAGCAAAACCAACAGCTAAAAAAGCAATAGACGATGCATTAAAAGTTAAGAACGATGCGATTGACGCGAACAACGACTTAACAGCGGAAGAAAAAGCAAAAGCTAAAGAAGATGCGAAAGCCAAAGCAGACGCAGCAAAACAAGCAATCGACAACGCGACAACAAACGCAGTGGTAGAACAAGCTAAAAAAGACGGAGCGACAAGTGTATCTTCAGTCACTCCAACACCAGCAGCTAAACCGGCTGCAAAACAAGCCATCGATGACGCATTGAAAGCTAAGAATGACACGATTGATGCGAACAATGACTTAACAGACGAAGAAAAAACTGCGGCGAAAGCTGATGCAAAAGCCAAAGCCGACGCAGCGAAACAAGCAATTGATCAAGCGACAACAAATGCAGGAGTAGACCAATCTAAGGCTAACGGAACAACAGAAGTAAACAATGTAACTCCAACACCAGTAACGAAGCCAGCAGCTAAGAAAGCAATCGACGATGCACTGAAAGCTAAGAACGACGCGATCGACGCAAACAATGACTTAACAGACGAAGAAAAAACTGCAGCTAAGGAAGATGCAAAAGTCAAAGCCGACGCA
>NZ_JBHMFR020000003.1:79727-180027 GCF_042436615.2 Streptococcus bovismuti
TAAAGCAAAAGCTAAAGAAGATGCAAAAGCAAAAGCCGATGCAGCGAAAACTGCAATCGACAACGCAACAACAAACGATGTAGTAACTCAAGCTAAAAACGATGGGGCAGCAAGTATAGCTTCAGTAAATCCAACAGCGCAAGCGAAGCCAGCGGCAAAACAAGCTATCGATGATGCATTGAAAGCTAAGACCGACGCAATTGATGCCAATAACGATTTAACAGCAGAAGAAAAAGCCAAAGCTAAGGAAGACGCAAAAGCAAAAGCTGACGCAGCTAAGCAAGCCATCGACAACGCAACAACAAACGATGTAGTAACTCAAGCTAAAAACGATGGGGCAGCAAGTGTAGCTTCAGTTACTCCAGCAGCAGTAGTGAAGACAGCAGCTAAGCAATCCATCGACGAAGCTCTGAAAGCTAAGAATGATGAAATCGACGCTCGTACAGACCTAACAGATGAAGAGAAAGCTGCTGCTAAGTCAGAAGCAAAAGCTAAGGCTGACGCAGTGAAAGCAACCATCGACAACGCAACAACAAATGCAGAAGTAGAACAAGCTAAGGTGACTGGAACAACAGAAGTCACTTCAGTCAATCCAGAGGCGTTGACTAAGTCAGCAGCTAAGCAATCCATCGACGAAGCTTTGAAAGCTAAGACTGATGAGATAGACGCTCGTACAGACTTGACAGATGAGGAGAAAACTGCAGCTAAGGGAGACGCGAAAACAAAAGCTGACGCAGCGAAGACTGCAATCGACAACGCAACAACAAACGATGCAGTAACTCAAGTTAAAAACGATGGGGCAGCAAGTGTAGCTTCAGTGACTCCAGCAGCAGTAGCGAAGACGGAAGCTAAGCAAGCCATCGATGAAGCTCTTAAAGCTAAGAGTGCTGAGATAGACGCACGTACAGACTTAACAGACGAAGAGAAAACTGTGGCTAAATTAGATGCAAAAGCCAAAGCTGACGCAGCGAAAGCAACCATCGACAACGCAATAACAAATGCGGAGGTAGAACAAGCTAAGGTGACTGGAATAACAGAAGTAAAAGCAGTAGATCCACAACCAGAAGCTAAGACAGCAGCTAAGCAAGCCATCGATGATGCCCTAAAAGCTAAGAACGACGAGATAGACGCTCGTACAGATTTAACAGACGAAGAGAAAACTGCTGCTAAGTCAGAAGCCAAAGCTAAGGCCGACGCAGCAAAAGAAGTTATCGATAAAGCGACAACCAATGCAGAAGTTGACCAAGCAAAGTCAACTGGAATTGCAGAAGTCACTTCAGTAAATCCAGGTGCAGTGGCTAAGACAGAAGCTAAGCAAGCCATCGACGAAGCTCTGAAGGCTAAGAACGACGAAATCGACGCACGTACAGACTTAACAGATGAAGAGAAAGCTGCTGCTAAGTCAGAAGCAAAAGCTAAGGCTGACGCAGCAAAAGAAGCCATCGACAAAGCAACAACGAATGCAGCAGTCGACCAAGCTAAAACTAACGGAACTTTAGAAGTCACTTCAGTAAATCCAGAAGCAGTAGCGAAGACAGAAGCTAAGCAAGCCATCGACGATGCTTTGAAAGCTAAGACTGCCGAAATTGATGCTCGCACAGACTTAACAGATGAAGAGAAAGCTGCTGCTAAGTCAGAAGCAAAAGCTAAGGCTGACGCAGCAAAAGCAGCCATCGACAAAGTAACAACCAATGCCGAAGTCGACCAAGTTAAGACAACTGGAATAACAGAATTAAAAGCTGTATATCCACAACCAGTAGCTAAGTCAGCAGCTAAACAATCCATCGACGAAGTTCTGAAAGCTAAGACTGCCGAGATTGACGCCCGTATAGACTTAACGGACGAAGAGAAAGCTGTAGCTAATGCTGACGCTAAAGCGAAAGCAGATGTAGCGAAAGAAGCAATCGATAGAGCAACAACAAACGCAGCAGTCGACCAAGCTAAAACTAACGGAACTTCAGAAGTAACTTCAGTAGATCCACAACCAGAAGCGAAGACAGAAGCTAAGAAGTCAATCGATGAAGCTCTTAAAGCTAAGAATGACGAGATAGAATTTCGTACAGACTTAACAGACGAAGAGAAAACCGCGGCTAAAGCAGAAGCAAAAGATAAGGCTGACGCAGCAAAATCAGCCATAGATAAAGCAACAACGAATGCAGAAGTCGACCAATCTAAGGCAACTGGAATCACAGCAGTGACTTCAGTAAATCCAGAAGCAGTAGCGAAGACAGAAGCTAAGAAAGCAATCGACGATGCTTTGAAAGCTAAGAACGACGAGATTGATGCTCGCACAGACTTAACAGATGAAGAGAAAACCGCGGCTAAAGCAGGAGCAAAAGATAAGGCTGACGCAGCGAAAGCAGCCATAGATAAAGCAACAACGAATGCTGAAGTAGACCAAGCTCAGTTAACTGGAGCAAGAGAAATCATCTCAGTTAATCCAAACGCAGTAGCGAAGACAGCAGCTAAGCAAGCAATCGACGAAGCTTTGAAAGCTAAGACTGATGAAATCGACTCTCGTACAGACTTAACAGACGAAGAAAAAACTGCAGCCAAAGCAGACGCGAAAGCCAAAGCTGACGCAGCGAAAGCAACCATTGACAACGCAATATCAAATGCAGAAGTCGACCAAGCAAAGTCAACTGGAACAAGAGAAGTAAATAATGTAAATCCAGACGCAGTAGCGAAGACAGAAGCTAAGAAATCCATCAACGAAGTTCTTAAAGCTAAGACTGCCGAGATAGACGGACGTACAGACTTAACAGATGAAGAGAAAACTGCAGCCAAAGCAGACGCGAAAGCTAAAGCTGACGCAGCGAAAGCAGCCATCGACAAAGCAACAACGAATGCAACAGTCGACCAAGCTAAGTCAACTGGTATTGAGGAAGTGAACTCAGTCAATCCGATTGCACAAATTAGACCGGCAGTTGGAGCAAGTGCTGGAGTTCATGTAAACTCAGCTAATCCAACTTCTAAAGAAAAACCACAGGAAAAACAAGCAATAGACCAAGTATTGAAAACTGATGAAGCCAAAGCTAAAGTGAAAGATAGTGTAGCATCTACTATCTCACAACTTGAAAATGAGAATCAGCAAGTAGCTACTAATCAGCGTGTAGTGGCTAGAGAATTGCCAAATACAGGTACAACAGAATCCATAACAGCAATTGTTGCAGCAACAGCTAGTGCGATACTTGGTTTTGGTCTTATTGCTCGTCGTCGAAAAGAAGATGAAGAAGACAAATTAGAAAATCAGTAACGATTTCTAACAGTTGCAACTCCTTTTTTGAGACTAAGTAGATAATATTATTCTTAAAACTCTCCTAGAGCAAAATAGCTACTAGGAGAGTTTTTTCTCTAATCAGAAGATACGTGACGGGACTAAAAACAATCTCATCTGCTTTGCGGATGAGGGTTTTCTTATTTTATGCTATACTTAAGATATGCATAGAAAAACAGTGATTGATTTTAGGGCTTTGGGCGAGAGATACACCTTTACCCAGCCTATTAAAGAGTTGAAAACGAGAAATGTAGCAGAAGTGGCAGATTTGCTGGTACAAGTGGAAAGCTACCAAGAGCAAGGCTACTATGTGGTGGGCTATGTCAGCTACGAGGCTGCACCTGCTTTTGAGGAGAAATTAGCAGTTCATAAAGCTCCTTTACTGGACGAGTATTTGCTTTACTTTACTGTTCACGATAGGGTGGAGACATCTCCTATTCCCCTGACTTATGATGAGGTTGATTTGCCTTCAAATTGGCAGGAAGTGACGTCTGAAGCAGATTATGAAAAGGCGATTGCTCAGATTCACCATCATTTGCGGCAGGGGGACACCTATCAGGTCAACTACACCGTCCAACTCAAGCAAAAATTAAGTGCCAATCCTTTTGCCATCTACAATCGTATGGTAGTAGAGCAGGAGGCGGGCTACAATGCTTATGTTGAACATGACGAGATGGCAGTGATTTCCATGAGTCCAGAACTCTTTTTTGAGCAAAATGACCGCGAGTTGACAACACGACCAATGAAGGGAACGACTCAGCGTGGGGTAACTGACCAAGAAGATCTTGAACAGGCCAGTTGGTTGGAGCAGGATTCTAAAAATCGCTCTGAAAATATGATGATTGTGGACCTCTTGCGCAATGACATGAACCGTATTTCTGAGGTGGGGAGTGAGCATGTAGAGCGTCTTTGCCAAGTGGAACAGTATTCAACGGTTTGGCAGATGACTTCGACCATCAAGAGTTGGTTGCGAGAGGATGTTGACCTTGTAGAGATATTCCGTTCTCTATTTCCTTGTGGTTCCATAACGGGAGCTCCGAAAATTGCAACTATGGAAATCATCAAGGACTTGGAGCCACAACCGCGCGGAGTCTACTGTGGAACGATTGGTCTCCTGCTTCCAAATGGACGACGAATTTTCAATGTTGCTATTCGGACCATTCAACTGCATCAAGGGAAAGCCATCTATGGAGTTGGCGGAGGCATTACATGGGATAGCACTTGGGAGTCTGAATACCGTGAGGTTCATCAAAAGGCGGCAGTTCTTTATCGTAAACAAGCTCGTTTCAAACTGATTACTACAGGGAAAATCAGCCAGAAGAACTTGCTGTTTGAAGAACAACATATAGAAAGGCTGAGAAAAGCTAGTCGGTATTTTGCCTTTCCATTTGATTCAGAAAACTTGAAACAAAAGATAGAGGAAGAGTGTCAGGCTTGTGATGCTAATCAAGATTACCGCTTGCGAATTTCTCTCGGCAAGTCTGGAGAGATAGAAGTCGATCGTCAAGTATTAACAGCTCTTAGTCCAAGTTTTTGTCAGGCCAAACTTTGCCTTCAGGAAGCCAATTTGCAACAAGCCTTTATCTACTTCAAAACGACTCACCGACCGCATTTGAGCATAGGGGAGCAAGAGATCATTTACCATAATAAGTCTGGAGAACTTCTTGAAACCTCTATCGGAAATTTGGTTCTGAAAATTTCTGGGAAACTCTACACACCGCCTATCCGACTGGGAATCTTGCCAGGAATTTACCGTCAGCTCTTGCTGGAAACAGGACAGGTAGAAGAGAGAGTCTTGACTTTAAAAGACTTAGCCCGAGCAGAAGCTATTTACGGCTGTAATGCAGTCAGGGGCTTGTATGAGTTGTCAGTAAGGGAGAACTAAATGAAATTAATATTTTTACATGGCCTAGGTCAGTCAGCAGATAGTTGGAAAGAAGTTCGGAATCTACTGACAGATTATCCTTCTGAGGCTATTGAGTTATTTCCTTCTGGAGTTAGCAACTATCAACAAGCTAAAGAGCGAGTTTATCAGCATCTAGCTCAAGAGACAGAACCTTTTATTTTGGTTGGATTGTCCTTAGGTGCTGCCCTGGCATTAGAACTATCTAGTTACGATTTATCAAATCTCCGAGCTTTGGTTCTATCAGGATGTCCACTTAAACTGTCTGGTAATATCCTATTTTATCTTCAGTTGATGATTTTTAAACTACTTCCCAAAAAAGTATTTGAAAAACAGGGAGCAGACAAGGCTTTTATGGTCGGAGTTTCTGAGGAATTGAAGACACTTGATTTAACGGATATATCAAGAACTTGTCCTTATCCAACCTTACTAATTTGTGGCAGCAAAGATAAACCGAATCTTAGTTCTATGAGAAGTCTTCATAAACTAATATCAGAATCTCAATTTCAGATTATACCAGATGGTCCTCATGTCTTGAATGAAGCTAAACCAAAAGAGTTTGCTGAACAGATTAAACCTTTCCTTGAATTGCTGAAATAAGTTTGATAAAATAATAGTGAAATCGATAACATCGTTATAGGAGAAAGAAATGAATAAACGTCTATTTTTAAAAATGAGTCTGGCTACCTTGCCAGTTTTAGCTTTGTTTTCACAACCTGTGTTAGCAGAGGAAAACATTCATTTTTCTAGCTGTAAAGAAGCTTGGGCGAATGGATACGCAGATATTCACGAGGGAGAACCTGGTTATTCTGCCAAGTTAGACCGCGATCATGATGGTGTGGCTTGCGAATTGAAAAATGCTCCTAAGGGTGCTTTTAAAGCAAAACAAACGGCTACAACTCAAACTGATACAACTTCATCCACAGCAAGTGGTTGGGTTAAGCAGGACGGTTCTTGGTACTATTTTGATGGAAATGGAAATCCAGTGAAAAATGCATGGCAGGGAAGCTATTACCTGAAAGCTGATGGTAAAATGGCACAGAGTGAATGGATTTATGACTCTTCTTATCAAGCTTGGTATTATTTGAAATCAGATGGTTCTTATGCAAAAAATGCATGGCAAGGAGCTTATTACCTTAAATCAAACGGTAAAATGGCACAAGGTGAGTGGGTTTATGACTCTTCTTATCAAGCCTGGTATTACTTGAAATCAGATGGTTCTTATGCTCGCAATGCATGGCAAGGAAACTACTATTTGAAATCAGATGGTAAAATGGCTAAAAATGAGCGAGTTGATGGAGGCCGCTACTATGTAGATGCTTCAGGTCTATGGAAACCATAAGTAAGGATAAAATCTAGAAAGTTAATGCAAACCTTTGCATAAATGAGTGAATTTTGTTATACTATATCTGTAAGCATTTTCAATTAATTCATAATAAAAAAGGAGAATATGATGAGTCAAAAGATTATTGGGATTGACCTTGGTGGAACTTCTATCAAATTTGCAATCTTAACAACAGCAGGAGAAATCCAAGAAAAATGGTCTATCAAGACTAATATTTTGGATGAGGGAAGTCATATCGTAGATGATATGATTGAGTCTATTCAGCATCGTTTGGACTTGCTTGGATTGGCAGCAGCGGACTTCCAAGGAATTGGGATGGGATCACCAGGTGTGGTTGACCGTGAAAAAGGGACTGTTATCGGTGCCTACAACCTCAACTGGAAAACCCTTCAACCAATTAAAGAGAAGATTGAAAAGGCCTTGGGTATTCCATTCTTCATCGATAATGATGCCAACGTAGCTGCTCTTGGTGAGCGTTGGATGGGGGCTGGTGATAACCAACCAGATGTTGTATTTATGACACTCGGTACTGGTGTTGGTGGCGGTATCGTCGCTGAAGGCAAATTGCTTCACGGTGTTGCTGGTGCAGCAGGTGAGCTTGGTCATATCACTGTTGACTTTGATCAACCAATCGCATGTACTTGCGGTAAGAAAGGTTGCCTTGAGACAGTTGCTTCAGCAACAGGGATTGTCAACTTGACTCGTCGCTATGCCGATGAATACGAAGGCGATGCAGCCTTGAAACGCTTGATTGATAATGGAGAAGAAGTAACCGCTAAGACTGTCTTTGATTTGGCAAAAGAAGGAGACGATCTTGCTTTGATCGTTTACCGTAACTTCTCACGTTACTTGGGAATCGCTTGTGCTAACATTGGCTCAATCCTAAACCCATCAACAATCGTTATCGGTGGTGGTGTATCAGCTGCGGGAGAATTCCTTCTACAAGGTGTTCAAAAAGTCTACGATGAAAATACCTTCCCACAAGTACGCACAACTACTAAACTAGCTCTTGCAACTCTAGGAAATGACGCTGGAGTTATCGGAGCAGCATCACTTGTATTGCAATAAAATAGAAAAAGGAGAAAATTGCTTTCCAGAAGCGAGTGATTTTCCTCCTTTCTTTTTTTATGCTATACTAGTTAGGAAATAAATGAGGTGAGAGTAAATGACAAAATCAGATACGATTTTTAAAGAGAATATTGAACGCATTCTAAAGGAAGGTGTTTTCTCAGAGCAAGCACGTCCCAAGTACAAGGATGGGACAGTTGCCAACTCTAAGTACGTAACGGGTGCATTTGCCGAGTATGACTTATCTAAAGGAGAATTTCCTATCACAACCTTGCGTCCCATTGCAATCAAATCCGCCATCAAGGAAGTGCTCTGGATTTACCAAGACCAGTCTAATAGCCTAGAAGTGCTTAATGACAAGTACAATGTTCACTACTGGAATGACTGGGAAGTGGGAGATACGGGAACCATTGGTGAGCGTTACGGGGCGGTCGTTAAGAAACACGACATCATCAATAAGCTTCTCAAACAGTTGGAAGCCAACCCTTGGAACCGCCGCAATATTATCTCTCTCTGGGATTATCAAGCTTTTGAGGAGACAGACGGCCTTCTTCCGTGCGCCTTTCAGACCATGTTTGATGTCCGCCGTGTAGATGGAGAAATCTATCTGGATGCGACCTTGACCCAGCGTTCGAATGACATGCTAGTGGCCCACCATATCAACGCTATGCAGTATGTGGCTCTTCAAATGATGATTGCCAAACATTTTGGCTGGAAGGTTGGAAAGTTCTTCTACTTTATCAATAATCTCCATATCTATGACAATCAATTTGAACAAGCTCAGGAATTGCTTCGTCGTGAGCCGTCAAATTGCCAACCACGTTTGGTCTTGAATGTTCCTGATGGGACTAATTTCTTTGATATCAAAGCGGAAGACTTTGAATTAGTAGATTATGACCCTGTCAAGCCGCAGTTGAAGTTTGACCTAGCTATTTAAAAGAATAGAAAAAAAGAAGTTGAGAATAATCCCAACTTCTTTTGTTTCTTAACGTGATACGCGGCGTCGAGCTGCTTTTTTACGGTTTTCTTCGATGAAAGCTGCTTTTTGCTCTTCTGGTTCGATCACTTTCTTTTTAAATGCGTATACTGCACCTGCGACTGCAGCGACAGTTCCTGCGACACCTGTTACAAGACCTTTAGCGAATCCTTTAGCCATGAGTCTTCCTCCTTTATCTTCTTAATCAGCCAGCCCCCTCAAGAGGTCACATTTTTCTGACTGACCTTTTTGTGTTATAATAATAGTAACGAAAAAATGGGAATTTTTCAAGGAAAAAAGATGAAAACAAAAATAATTGTGATTGTTGGACCGACTGCAGTTGGAAAGACGGCTCTAGCCATTGAAGTAGCCAAGCGTTTTAATGGTGAAGTGGTTAGTGGTGATAGTCAGCAGGTTTATCGAGGTCTAGATATAGGGACGGCTAAGGCTAGTTCAGAAGAGCAGGCAGCTGTTCCTCATCATTTAATCGATGTTAGAGAGGTAACCGAGTCTTACTCGGCTTTTGATTTTGTTTCAGAAGCCAAGCTGGCTATTGAGGATATTCACAGCCGTGGCAAGCTAGCTATTATTGCTGGTGGGACTGGGCTTTATATCCAGAGCTTTCTTGAAGGCTACCACCTGGGTGGGAAGACTCCCCATGAGGAAATTTTGGCCTATCGAGCTAGTTTAGAACCTTTTTCAGATGAGGAGTTAGCCCATCTGGTAGAGCAAGCTGGCCTTGAGATTCCCCAGTTTAATCGTCGTCGTGCTATGCGTGCCTTGGAAATTGCCCATTTTGGTCAGGATTTGGAAAATCAAGAGAGTCTATATGAACCGCTGATTATCTGCTTGGATGATGAGCGCAGTCAATTATATGAACGTATCAATCACCGAGTGGACCTGATGTTTGAAGATGGACTTCTAGACGAAGCCAAGTGGTTGTTTGACCATTATCCAGATGTGCAGGCTGCTAAAGGGATTGGTTACAAGGAACTCTTTCCTTATTTTCGTGGAGAACAGACCTTGGAAGAAGCCAGTGAGAGTCTCAAACAGGCTACCCGTCGTTTTGCCAAGCGTCAGTTGACCTGGTTCCGTAATCGCATGCAGGTGACCTTTTATCAGATTGGAGAAACTGGTGTAAAAGATCGCATTTTAAGCCAGATAGAGGAGTTTTTAGATGATTGAAACGGAGAAAAAAGAGGAACGGGTTCTGCTCATTGGTGTAGAATTGCAGGGCATGGACAATTTTGATCTCTCTATGGAAGAATTGGCCAGTCTGGCTAAGACAGCTGGGGCAGTCGTTGTAGATAGTTACAGACAAAAACGTGAAAAATATGATTCCAAGACCTTCGTCGGCTCTGGTAAGTTAGAAGAAATTGCGCTCATGGTGGATGCAGAAGAAATTACCACTGTCATCGTCAACAACCGTTTAACTCCACGGCAAAATGTCAATCTAGAGGAAGTTCTGGGTGTTAAGGTCATTGACCGTATGCAGTTGATTCTGGATATCTTTGCAATGCGGGCTCGAAGTCATGAAGGGAAGCTCCAAGTCCACCTAGCCCAGCTCAAATATCTCTTGCCTCGCTTGGTTGGTCAGGGAATTATGCTCAGCCGTCAGGCAGGGGGAATTGGTTCCCGTGGTCCTGGTGAAAGCCAGTTGGAGCTGAACCGTCGTAGTGTTCGCAATCAAATCACGGATATCGAGCGCCAGCTCAAGGTGGTTGAAAAAAATCGGGCGACAGTCAGAGAAAAACGTTTGGAGTCAAGCACCTTTAAGATTGGTTTGATTGGTTATACCAATGCTGGGAAGTCAACTATCATGAACACCTTGACCAGTAAGACCCAGTATGAGGCTGACGAGCTATTTGCGACTCTAGATGCGACGACTAAGAGTATCCATCTGGGGGGAAATCTCCAAGTAACTTTGACTGATACCGTTGGCTTTATCCAGGATTTGCCGACAGAGTTGGTGTCCAGCTTCAAGTCAACCTTGGAAGAAAGCAAGCATGTGGACCTTCTGGTTCATGTTATTGATGCCAGCAATCCTTACCATGAGGAGCATGAAAAAACAGTCCTATCCATCATGAAAGACTTGGACATGGAGGATATTCCTCGCCTGACCCTTTATAATAAAGCGGATTTGGTGGAGGATTTCACGCCTACCCAAACGCCTTATGCCCTCATTTCTGCCAAGTCTGAGGATAGTCGTGAAAATTTGCAGGCACTATTTTTAGAGAAAATCAAGGATATTTTTGAATCTTTTACCTTGCGCGTGCCTTTTTCTAAGTCCTACAAGATTCATGATTTAGAAAGTGTTGCGATTTTGGAAGAACGTGATTATCAGGAGGACGGCGAAGTGATTAGAGGCTACATTTCTGAGAAAAACAAATGGAGGTTAGAAGAATTTTATGACTGATATCAAAACTTTGGCTCTAAAATATGGGGGCTACACAAGTCTGGACAAGGTCTATCTGGATCAGCTTCTAGCTGGAAAGACAGAGCAGGAGCAGTTGGCTCTTATCACACCTCCGCCCAGCGTTGTCAATGCTTATTTTGCAGAACTCTACCAGAAAAAGAGTCCTCAAGCTGCGACTGATTATTTTGCGGAACTCAGTCAGGAACTGAATCTTTACAATGTTGAACCAAGTTTCACCATAGAAAATAAGCCTTTTGTTCGGCTTAATCTGTCTGGTAAATCCTTTGGTTTTTGTTATGAGAGTGATGGTCTTGGTCGGATTTTCTCTGAAAATGAAGAGAAAATTTCGGATGACCTGCTTTTTGAAATTGCGCAAATTTTCCCCCATCAGCTAGTCTTTGAGGAGTCTGGCAAGATTTACATGAAGGCTGTCGGGGACGAGGAAGTTGTTAGTGTGGAAAATCTCACAGCTTTGACTGATTTGGAAAGCTTGGCTGACGGTCGTAAGCGTCTTAAAGGCTACAGCCAAGAGGATTTACTGCAAGAAGCTAGAGCTTTTTCTGGCAAGCGTTATTTCCGATCGGAAAACCGCACTGCCTTGTTATATATTGATTAATTAGAAAGTATCGAATGGATATTCAATTTTTAGGAACGGGGGCAGGTCAGCCCTCTAAAGCCCGCAACGTTTCCAGTCTCGCCCTGAAACTCTTGGACGAGATTAACGAAGTCTGGCTCTTTGACTGTGGAGAAGGTACGCAAAATCGCATTCTTGAGACCACAATTCGACCACGTAAGGTCAGCAAAATCTTTATTACCCACTTGCACGGAGACCACATTTTTGGCTTGCCTGGATTCCTTTCTAGCCGTGCATTTCAGGCAAATGAAGAGCAGACAGATTTGGAAATCTATGGGCCTCAAGGAATCAAGTCATTTGTCTTAACCAGCCTTCGTGTGTCAGGTTCGCGCCTGCCTTACCGTATTCATTTTCATGAGTTTGACCAAGATTCTTTAGGGAAAATCCTTGAAACCGATAAATTCACTGTATATGCAGAAGAGTTGGACCACACTATTTTCTGTGTTGGCTATCGTGTCATGCAAAAGGATTTGGAAGGAACGCTTGATGCTGAAAAACTCAAGGCTGCTGGCGTCCCATTTGGCCCACTTTTTGGAAAAATCAAAAACGGTCAGGATGTTGTTCTTGAAGATGGGACTGAAATCAAAGCTGCTGACTATATCTCAGCGCCACGTCCTGGTAAGATTATCACTATTCTGGGTGATACTCGAAAAGCCAATGCCAGTGTGCGTCTGGCTGTCAATGCAGATGTCCTAGTTCACGAATCGACTTATGGCAAGGGTGATGAAAAGATTGCTCGCAATCATGGTCACTCAACCAATATGCAGGCAGCACAGGTTGCAGTAGAAGCAGGTGCCAAACGCCTCTTACTCAACCACATCAGTGCTCGTTTCCTCTCAAAAGATATCAGCAAGCTCAAGAAAGATGCGGCTAGTGTCTTTGAAAATGTCCATGTCGTCAAAGACTTGGAAGAAGTGGAAATTTAAAAGATTGAGAAAGGAACAGTATGCGTACTATTCTCATTACCGGAGCTAGCGGTGGTCTAGCTCAAGAAATGGTCAAACTCATGCCAAATGACCAACTCATCTTGCTTGGTAGAAATAAGGAAAAATTAGCCCAACTCTATGGAAACCACCCACAAGCAGAATTGATTGAAATCGATATTACCGATGATTCAGCCTTAGAAACTCTGGTAGCAGACCTATATCTCCGCTATGGCAAGATTGATGTCTTGATTAACAACGCTGGTTACGGGATTTTGGAGGAATTTGACCAGATTTCTGACCAAGATATTCACCAGATGTTCGAGGTCAATACCTTTGCCCTGATGAATCTATCTCGACGCCTTGCGACTCGTATGAAGGAAAGTCGAAAAGGTCATATCATCAATATCGTCAGTATGGCAGGTTTGATAGCGACTGGCAAGTCAAGTCTTTACTCAGCGACCAAGTTTGCGGCTATTGGTTTTTCAAATGCCTTACGCCTCGAACTGATGCCTTATGGTGTTTATGTAACAACAGTCAATCCAGGGCCAATCCGTACAGGATTTTTCGACCAAGCCGACCCAGATGGAACCTATCTCAAGTCGGTTGAACGCTTCCTGCTAGAACCAGATGCAGTGGCTAAAAAAATTGTTAAGATTATAGGAAAAAACAAACGCGAACTCAATCTCCCAATCCTTCTAAACCTCGCCCATAAGTTTTATACCCTTTTTCCTAAGCTAGCAGATAAGTTGGCAGGGGAGACTTTTAATTATAAATAAAAAAAGTTGTTCCTAAAATGGAGCAACTTTTTTTACGATTAGAACAAATCAATACCAGTCTTATTTAATGCGTGGCAATGATAAGTGAAGGCGTTGATAAAATTAGAGTAGTATTGCTGATCAATAAATTTTGCGCTTTGAAGATAATTAAATAGATTTTTCGCTAAAGGAATAGCCTCAGGTTTATTCCATCTAAATTGATTGTAAACATGTTCAACTTCTAAAAACATGAGGGGAATAGCCAGATAGCCTCGTTCGAAGGTCTGAAGTGATTTAATTTTTTTAATAATATCATCAGCCTTTTGATAGTAACCCAGTTCAGAGAAATATTTTGTAGAGAAAGTAAGAGCATTTAAGATACGGATGTAGGTGTCAGTATTTGCACTTTCTTTGTACATAAGTAGTAATTGTTTGGTCATATGGTCAATGAGTTCCATCGGACAATGATTGACGATGACACGGTAAATTTCAAGTTCGATACTATTAAAGACATCCGATTTCATTAAATGATTGATAATGTTTTGAATTCTAGCAACAGTTTCTGGACTCTTTGATATGGTTGGATAATGTCTTAATTTAATAGATTTGAAAATCATATCTGCTTGCAGTGGATTGTCTTTTAGATAGACATCAAATAATTTTTCGTATTCTTCAATGTAAGTGAGAATATCTTCTTCATGGACCACATGCTTGCCAAATTCAATAGCAGGTAATTCTAAGCAGTCTCCACCTTTATTTGCAAAGGCGAGAACAAAATCATTCCATTCAACTCCGATAACAATTAACAATTTGGCAAAGTTTTCAAGTGAAATTCCTTTGTCTCCTTTTTCAAATTGACTAAGGAACTGTGGCGATACGATATCTGATGCTGCTTCCTTTAGGCTGAGTCCTCGTGCTTCGCGCAGGTACTTAAATGTAGCTCCAAATGGGTATAGATTTTCCATAAATAATCTCCTTACATACTTCTAAAACTATTATACAAAAATTTAGAGAAAAAATAGAGAAAAGAAAACTATAGTTACAAAATATTAGAATTCTATGCTATTTTTGGATTTTTTAAATAACATTGAAACTATAGTTTAAATGCCGAAAAATTTAAATATCTATTATGGTATGATAAGGGAAAGAATAGCTAATAAAGCTGGCTTGTTATACTAGTATAACAAGGATTGACTTACCACTCAATCCTATTCTATTAGCCATCAAAGGAGAAAATGCTATGGGAAAAACTTAAACACTTGACACTAGAAAAAAATTATATTTACTTTTAAGGTTATAAGACAATTATCAAAAATTTTTAGAAAAATAGAAATATATAAGGAGTTTTGTTATGAAAAACAGAAAAATGTTGGCCTCTTCTTTACTAGCTGGTGCTTTATTGTCAGTAGGTTATGTAGCTTCTAAACCGACAGAAGTTCACGCTTTAACAGATATGAGTGTCAAGGATACTCAAAATCCCTTGAAAATCAACTTGATAGCCACTACTGGGAATCCGTTTTATTCAGGAAGTGTGCTGGTAGATATTCAAAGAAATTCTTCTAATGATAATCCATCTTTGTATTACGATTTAGTTAATGAAGATACAGGGGCTATTGTATCTAGTTATAACTTTAATAGTTTTGGGGATCAAACTAGAAGTCAAGACCATGTTTGGTTACTATATGCTGAAGATGGAAGATATCATATTGATGTTTATAGTGAAAAAGACTTTGGGAAAAGATATTTTGGTCGGTCAGAAGTCTTTAAAGTATCAAATCACGGATATGTACCTATAACAAATTCAGAAACACCAACAGCTACTGAAACTCCAAAACAATCTACTAACTCTAACTCAGGTCAGACTGGCTGGTCAGGTTCTTCTTACTACAAAGCTGGTGTGAAAGTAGTGAATCAATGGATTTTTGATGTTCAGTACAATTCTTATTTCTATCTAAATGCGTCAGGTAACTTTGTTCAAAATGCTTGGTCAGGCAACTACTATCTTAAATCAGGTGGTTACATGGCTAAGAGCGAGTGGATTTATGACAATAACTATCAATCATACTATTACTTGACAGCAGAGGGTAGCTATGCGCGTAATACTTGGGCTGGAAGTTACTACCTCAAATCAGATGGTAAAATGGCTAAGAGTGAGTGGATCTATGATAGTAGTTACCAATCTTACTATTACCTAACATCAGAAGGAAGTTACGCTCGTAACACATGGGTAGGCGACTACTACCTCAAGTCAAATGGTAAGATGGCAGTCAACGAACGTACCCCAGATGGCTACCAAGTAGATGGCTCAGGTAAGTGGGTGAAATAAGGAAAAAAGAAAAGGAAAATGAAAAAATGGGATTATTTACAGACTCACTAAAAGTTAGTTCTGGTTTAACACTAGGACATGCAGCAACAAAAATAGGTATCCAAAAAACATTGTCAGCAGCTGAGGAGAGAGCAGCTACAAAGTTTAAAAATTATCAAGCTAGATTTTTTGACCCAATTGTACGTGAAGATTTGTGTCATTTAGAAGTCGATGGTCATTTAAGAGCTAAACACTACCCTTTCCCTGAGAAAGCTAGTGGAATAAATATTTCCGTATTACAAAAGGATGTTCAATATTTAACAAAGGAATTTAATGGTGAGAAACTAGTGAACTTTATTAAAAGACATCCATTATTTACAGCTTTTATCGTCTTGTTATTAAGTGTTCCAATCGGCTTATCAGATATTGGTTCGGTATTAGGATTTTCAGCGTTTGTTTTTGTAGTTAGGTTGATATTTGCACGACCTAAAAAATTTCAAAGATTATTGATAGAAGACGCTAAACAATACTGGAAAATTAGGGAGTATATAAGACATGCTTTAGAAGTGGGAGAATTAACACCACAAGCAAGTTTGAAAAAATTATTAAAAGCTAGATTAGTGCAACGTTTCCCAGATACTATCGAAGAAATTGAAGCACATGCATTTAATTACAGACACGGACTGTAAAAACTAAAAAACCTCAAGAACTAGGCTTGAAAGCTGATTCTTGAGGTTTTATCACCTATTACAATACTGTAAGAATATTTTCAGAAATTGCTGAGTTTGAGAAATTTAATGTTGCTCATTCACATAATCAGTTTTTTGTAATATTAGGTATTGTGTTCCATATTATTTGGGCAATTATCAATATTCTATTGTATCCGTATGTATTTTCTTACATTTTTAAAGTGGTATCAAATATTATCCCAAAAGGATTTTTCTTCAGTTTAATGTTTAAGCAAATAGGTGCGGCCTATAGAGAAGAAATGGATAAAGGAGATATTTATTTAAAACATAGAATCTATTATGATTATCGTGGATATCCTACATCCATTGAACCAGTATATGATAGAGCAATTGATCGTGCACTTGACGCACTTGGTAATATGTTTGCTATCCAGCTTGGAATTAGAATTGTTTGTGTGAGCGTTGGTATAGTTCTTTTAATAGCATCATGGTATTTTACCATCTTTTATGGTTGGTTCTTTGCTATTAAATATAATCGTCAACATCCTCCAAAAAAAGAGTTAAAATGAATCAGTAAAAATGCCTTCAATGCAAAAAGTAAATTCAGTTCCTGAAGTACAGGGGAATGAATTGGACTCTGAAAGTCCAATATCGAGTGATCATAGAAGTCAAGAAATGTCTTTGCAAAAAAGAAAAGTGTCTGATTTATTAACTCAAGAAAGGGTAGAAAAGGCTGGGAATATTTTGGAAAAAATGCTATCAATCTTAATTAAAATTAGTATTGGATTTTTCATGGTTTAGAAAGATATTAAAAAAATGACAACATATAAAGTAGGAACAAGTTTTAGTTCATGGTCTTTTGGAGAAGCTTATTCGAAAGCTAAAGATGGTGATATTCTTGCATTTGAAGAAGGTTTTATGCTTGAACTACCAGCAGGAAGACATTATAAGATAGAAAAAAGTATCAAAATAGTTGGACAAATTTCTGGGACAGAAGATGGAGGAACACTTTATCACAATACTATAGCAGCGAATCTGACAATTATGAACGGCGTTACAGTTCAGTTTGAAAATATTTGGTTTCAAGTAGATGACCACCGTTGTGCTTTAGAGATAAAGGGTAATTCAAATGTAGTTCTAAATACTGTATACTTTAATGAACAATTAGAAAATAAAAAATTTTTCATATTGGTTGAAGGTAAGTCAAAATTGTTAATCGAAAATGCAGGAAATCAACTATATAATGGTTCTTACAGTACAACATCAATTAAAGTTAGTAATTCTACCTTAGAGCTAAAGCGTGCAGAGTTAAATATAAAATTCAATGCAGATAAGGGCTCATCTATTCAAATGGAAGATACAGTGATTGAGAATTGGGTTTCTAATATATTAAATATAAAAGATTCATCAGTGACTTCCATAAATACTCTCTTAAAAGGGGGGGACGCTGAAAAAGCATACCCTGCAGTTTTTTTAAGCCGTTCGACTGCGAAATTACAAAATACAGAAGTCATTCAACCGTTTTATCAAGCGGCTGTTTATCTGAAAAATAGTGCTAGTCTTGAATCAATTGGATCTTCTTTGACATCTATAAAGGCAAATAGTAGTCGAGTCTATATAGAGCAAACAGTCATTAGGGAATCTCTTTTGTTAGAGTCCAATTCATTTTGTAGGGTTCGTGATTTTGTTGATATCATAGGTGAGAACGAGGAAAAAATTGATATTTATTGTGGAACTTCTGTCTTAATAGCAAATACAATAAGATTAAATCGTAATATTACCCCAAATATTCGACTTTCAGATAGTTCATACCTAATTGCAGATACTATTCTTAAAGAATTTGAAGATACGAATGGTATAATATGGGATATTTCAGAAAATAGCTGTAAAATTTTGAATGAAGAGAGTACAAATTCTGAACCACAAGAGGAAATCAGTGAGATTATCGAACGCGATTATGAGGAAGAATTGTACAGCTTGATTGGTTTAAATAATGTAAAAAAAGAAGTCCAAAAATTACTAAGAACAGTCGAATTCAATCAAAAAAGATTATCAGAAGGTCTTCCAATTCAAGAACAATCTCTACATTCTGTTTTTACAGGAAATCCTGGTACAGGGAAGACAACAGTAGCAAGATTGTTAGGTAGAGTTCTCTTTGACAGAGGTGTTCTCCCTGGAGATGAATTTAAATTTATTGAGGTTTCTGAGTCGGATCTTATTGCAACTCATATTGGTGAGACAGCAGTACAAACGCAAGCAATATTGGAAAAGGCTAAAGGTGGTATTCTTTTTATTGATGAAGCATATACTTTAAATAAGGGAAAATCTTCTCAACATAATTTTGGATTAGAGGCTATAAACACGATACTAAAGTATATGGAAGATTACCGCAATGAAATTATGATTATATTTGCGGGTTACACTAAAGAAATGGAACAGTTTTTTGAAACAAATCCTGGATTAAAGTCACGTGTACCAAATACATTCTTCTTTGAGGACTATTCTGGTGATGAAATTGTAGAAATGGGATTGAAAAATCTTCAGAAATCTGCTTATCAACTTGAAGACGAAGCTTATTATGCTATGAGAGTTAAGCAGGCCTATAGTCGCTCGTTAGATCATAGTAATGGACGATGGATTCGTAATTTTAATGAACACTTAATGAGAGCTTTAGCCAATCGTGTTGTTGAGACGCAGGTTGATGATTATGTGACAATTATCAATGACGATATAGATGATGTCCTTCTTCAAGGCACTCAAAAACCAGAAGAAAGTCAAAAAGATGCTTTGGAACAACTACAAAACTTGATAGGAATACAGAAAGTTAAAAAACAGGTTGAACAATTTATTTCATTAGCGGAGTTGAATAAGAAGAGGGAAGAACAAGGTGCTGCTGTAAGCGATTTCTCACTTCATTCCTTATTCTTAGGAAATCCAGGGACTGGAAAAACTACTGTAGCTCGTATCGTAGGAAAAATTCTTTTTCAAAAGGGAATTATTTCTCAAAATAAATTCATTGAAGTATCTCGAAGTGATTTAGTAGCTGGGTATGTAGGGCAAACGGCTATCAAGACGCAAGAAGTATTGAAATCTGCTTTAGGAGGAGTTTTGTTCATTGATGAAGCATACACACTATCAAATTCTAATGAAGATCGATTTGGTAAAGAAGCGATTGATGAGATTCTTAAATTCATGGAAGATCATAGAAGAGATATTGTCATTATCTTTGCTGGATATACAAAGGAAATGGAAGAATTTCTATCAGTAAATTCAGGACTACCAAGCCGAATTCCAAATACTTTTGATTTTGAAGATTATACAGCGGATGAAATTATTCAAATTGGTTTATTAGGATTAAACAATCAAGGATACTTTATCGATGTGGACTGTTATACTCAAACTATTAAATCTTTGTATAACAAAATCAATGATTGTAGTAACGGTCGCTGGATTAGAAATATCAATGAAAAAATTATTAAGAACTTATCAATTAGAGTATCACGTGAGAACGTGACTGATTTATCGACAATAGATAAAGTCGATATTGAGAGAATGATGCTAGAATATGAGAGATTATAAAATATGAAAAATTGTTTGAAATTACTAAATAAACTAATGGCGGTGCTTTCTTTTATAATTGGCTTATTTTCACTTGTGAATTCAGCCCAAGCTGATAGTACTGCCTACAACCAACTATTGCCACAAATTACTACAAAGTGGGAGAGTAAACATCTATTTGAAAATAATGCTAATAGACTTGGTTACGCTTTGATGGATATTGATAAAAATGGGACGGATGAGTTATTAATCGGTCTGACCAACGGTCAAAAATGGGAACTGTTTGAAGTATACTATATGAATGGTAATACTCCAACTCCATTATTTGATAGATTTTGGGATACAAGCCTTAGAATGGGGACAGTTATTAATACCTACACAGATGGAAGTATTATTGTTTTTGAAAGTGTTCCAGGGATTATGTCATATAGATTGTTCCAACTTTCTAAAGAAAATAAGGAGCCAAGTTTAATTAAAAAAGGTGAATTTAGAGCAGGAGAAGGTGATTTAGATGAGTTAAATCTTGATTCTAAAACAAAAATAGATACCTCAGCTATTGAATATACTTCTCTAAATCTCCCAATCATCGGAGATAATATGGATCCGAATCCTCCTATGCCTAAGTCCCTTGTCGATGCCAAAATTGGAGATGAAATTCCTTTGCCGTCTGAGTTGGTAGGTATTTGGATTAATAAAGAGCCAAATAATGGTAGTAATCCTGGTAGAGCTTCATCGCTTATTTTAGGAGAGGACGGAAGCTTCACTGGAACCTTTAAGGATGCAGATATTAGAGGGAAGGTATCTCGTCTTAAAAAAGTGAGTGAGAATGGATTTATTGTCTTAAAAGAGGATCAGGAGGATCAAGCGTTTGCTTTTAGTGTTGGTTTAGGTGGAGGTTTGCCTCCTGGTCATCGACTCGAACATGGTATGGTACTAGAAGGACGTACGTTATATAATGTAGCGTGGGTAGTAAAAGAAGGGGAGGAAGACTATTCTAAACCTTCCAAGCTAGTAACTTTTGTAAATCCAACTTATGGTCCTAAGAAAATAGAGAAAAAAGCAGATCAAGAAGTAGCGAAACAAGGCGATACAGTGGCAGAATCGACTCAAGACAGTAGTGAGGAGACAAAGCCAGAACAAAAACTATTTGGGAACATCCCAGTATTTGGACTGGTTGTAGGAGCTGGACTTGTCCTTGTTTTAATCCTATCTATATTTTGGTTTAAAAAATAAGATTTTTAAAATCCTTATGATTTACTATTAGAGAAAAAACCTCAAAAACTAGGGTTGAAAGCTAGTTCTTGAGGTTTTTAGCTTATTTGATTTAGAGACATTCTAATACTCAATGAAAATCAAAGAGTATCAACTATCAAACTGAACTTCTTCTAGGAGATAGTCGATAAAGCGTTCGCCCATCTTGGATAGGCTGGTTTTCTCATGCTGAATATAGACTAGTTCAATCGGGTCATCAATATCCAGTGGGATAGACACGATATTGTCTCCATTGAGGTTGCTGTTCAAAATCCCTGTTGCGATGGTATAACCGTCTAAACCAATCAAGAGATTAAAGAGGGTAGCACGGTCGCTGACTACGATGGATTTCTTGTGGTGTTCTTGGGAAAGAATCTCTTCTGAAAAGTAGAAGGAGTTGTGCGTCCCTTGGTCATAGCTGAGATAAGGGAAGTTTTCCAAATCAGATAGTTTCACCTTGTCTTTCTTTGCCAGAGGATTGGTCTTGCTGACAAAGATATGCGGTTGCGCGGTGAAAAGATGGTGAGCCAGCAGATGGTTGTCATCCAGCATTTTGGTTAAAACATCACGGTTGTAGCTGTTAAAAAATAGGACACCGACCTCACTACGGAAGTTCTTGACGTCATCAATAATCTCCCAAGTACGAGTTTCACGAAGGAAGAGCTCGTATTTCTCCATATCACTTTTCTTGAGTAGCGATACAAAGGCATTGACCACAAAGGCATAGTGTTGAGACGAAACGCTAAAGAGTTCGCGGTGGGCAACAGGATTTTTATAGCGTTCCTCCAGAAGCTGAGTTTGCTCGACAACCTGACGTGCATAAGAGAGAAACTCCATCCCATCACGGGTCAAGGTGATTCCCTTGGGATTGCGGATAAAGATCTCAATACCCATTTCATTTTCCAAATCTCTCACAGCATTGGAAAGACTGGGTTGGGTGATAAAGAGTTGCTTGGCTGCCTCATTCATGGAGCCAGTTTCGACGATTTTGATAATATAGTGTAATTGTTGAATTCTCATGTTTTTATTGTACCACACTTGCGTCAGAATCGCCAAAGAAGATAGGAAAATCAGGAGTATTGTGTGGGTCTCTTCTTGAAAAAAACACAAAAATTTGCTAGAATGAGTCTTATGAAAACATTCTATGATGTGCAGCAATTCCTCAAACGATTTGGTATTATTGTTTACATGGGAAAACGCTTATATGATATTGAACTGATGAAGTTGGAGCTCTCTCGAATTTACGATGCAGGGTTGATGGACAAATTAGACTATCTAGAAGCAGAAGCGGTTCTTCGCAGAGAGCACAAGGTAGAATTGGATTATATTGAGAAAAATGGAGAAATGAACTAATGGTTACTTGGATTTTGTGGGCACTTATACTAGCAATGTTGGTGTGGATGGGCTTTAACTATCTTCGTATTCGCCGTGCGGCTAAAATCGTAGACAATGAGGAGTTTGAAGCCTTGATTCGTACAGGTCAATTGATTGATTTGCGTGATCCAGCAGAATTCCACAGAAAACATATCCTTGGGGCCCGCAATATTCCTTCAAGTCAGTTGAAGACTAGTCTTGCAGCCCTTCGTAAAGATAAACCTGTCCTTCTTTACGAAAACCAACGTGCGCAACGTGCGCAACGTGTCACAAATGCAGCCCTTTACTTGAAAAAACAAGGTTTTTCTGATATTTATATCCTTTCTTATGGTTTGGATTCTTGGAAAGGGAAAGTCAAAGTCGAGAAATAAGAAAACGAGCTTGGATGTTTCCGAGCTCATTTTTTAACTACTTTTTCTGAGAAATTTACGAATGCTTGTCAGCTCTTCTGAGTTTAAGGGACGATAGTCTCCCTCTTGAAGATTATCATCCAAGTTCCAAGGGCCAAATTGGGTGCGTTTGAGGGAGGTCACCTTGACACCAACCGAGAGAAACATTTTCTTAACCTGATGAAATTTTCCTTCTGAAATGGTAATAGAGGCTTGACTGAAGGAAGGATTTGCTGATAGAATCTCTAGTCTTGCAGGTTTACAGACAGTACTATCTAAAAAGACAATTCCTTTTTGAAAGGCTTGGATATGGTCAGGTGTCAGAAGTCCATTAACCTCAACTCGATAAGTCTTATCGACATGATATTGGGGATGGAGGAGCTGAAAGCCCAAGGGTCCGTTATCGGTCACGAGGAGGAGTCCTGTCGTATCTCGGTCCAGTCGGCCGACGGCATAGAGCTTGTCAGACTGGATGTCAGGTGGAAGCAGGTCCATGATGGTTGGAAGTTCCCTGTCTTTATTGGCTGTAACGACACCAGCAGGTTTATGAAGCATAAGGTAGGTGTGCTCATAGCCTTGAACGATTTGTCCTTGAAAAAGGAGTTCTTGTAGACCTGTATCGATATTTTGGGCTAGGGAGCGGGCAGGGCAACCATCGACTAGAATTTCTCCTCTGAGTAAGGCTTGTTTCATGGCCTTTCGGCTGATTTTTTCTTGGGCTAATAAATTATCTAAACGCATACTGTGCCTATCTTATCATAAGTCGCTTGCTTTGAAAAGGCTTGACGTGAAAAGAAAAGCGGAGTGAAAACATTTACACTTGCTTGAGTTATGTTATTTACTTGAAAATATGGTATAATCGTTCAGTTAGAAAATAAATTTTGAATATTATAGAGGAAATCATGACAAAATTAAGAGAAGATATCCGTAACATTGCGATTATCGCCCACGTTGACCACGGTAAAACAACCCTCGTTGACGAATTATTGAAACAATCAGAAACGCTTGATGCACGTACTGAATTGGCTGAGCGTGCTATGGACTCAAACGATATCGAAAAAGAGCGTGGAATTACTATCCTTGCTAAAAATACAGCCGTTGCCTATAACGGAACTCGTATCAATATCATGGACACACCAGGACACGCGGACTTCGGTGGAGAAGTTGAGCGTATCATGAAAATGGTTGACGGTGTTGTTTTGGTCGTAGATGCCTACGAAGGAACAATGCCACAGACTCGTTTTGTATTGAAAAAAGCCTTGGAACAAGACCTTGTCCCAATCGTGGTTGTTAACAAAATCGACAAACCATCAGCTCGCCCAGCTGAAGTAGTGGATGAAGTATTGGAACTTTTCATCGAGCTTGGTGCAGATGATGACCAGCTTGATTTCCCAGTAGTGTATGCTTCAGCGATCAACGGAACTTCTTCATTGTCAGATGACCCAGCTGACCAAGAAGCTACTATGGCACCAATCTTTGACACGATTATTGACCATATCCCAGCTCCAGTAGATAACTCAGATGAGCCTTTGCAGTTCCAAGTATCACTTTTGGACTACAATGACTTCGTTGGTCGTATCGGTATCGGTCGTGTCTTCCGTGGTACTGTTAAAGTTGGGGACCAAGTTACCCTTTCTAAACTTGATGGTACAACTAAAAACTTCCGTGTTACAAAACTCTTTGGTTTCTTTGGTTTGGAACGTCGTGAAATTCAAGAAGCCAAAGCAGGTGACTTGATTGCCGTTTCAGGTATGGAAGATATCTTTGTCGGCGAAACTATTACTCCGACAGACGCAGTTGAAGCTCTTCCAATCCTACACATCGATGAGCCAACTCTTCAAATGACTTTCTTGGTCAACAACTCACCATTTGCTGGTAAAGAAGGTAAATGGGTGACTTCTCGTAAGGTGGAAGAACGTTTGCAGGCAGAATTGCAAACAGACGTTTCCCTTCGTGTTGACCCAACTGATTCACCAGATAAATGGACTGTTTCAGGACGTGGAGAATTGCACTTGTCAATCCTTATCGAAACAATGCGTCGTGAGGGATATGAACTTCAAGTATCTCGTCCAGAAGTTATCGTAAAAGAAATCGATGGTGTTAAATGTGAACCATTTGAACGTGTTCAAATCGACACTCCAGAAGAATACCAAGGATCTGTTATCCAAAGCCTTTCTGAACGTAAGGGTGAAATGTTGGATATGATTTCAACTGGTAATGGTCAAACTCGTTTGGTCTTCCTTGTTCCAGCGCGTGGTTTAATCGGATACTCAACTGAGTTCTTGTCAATGACTCGTGGTTACGGTATCATGAACCATACCTTTGACCAATACTTGCCATTGATTCCAGGGGAAATTGGTGGTCGTCACCGTGGTGCCCTTGTTTCTATCGATGCTGGTAAGGCTACAACTTACTCAATCATGTCTATCGAAGAACGTGGTACGATCTTTGTCAACCCAGGTACTGAGGTTTACGAAGGAATGATCATCGGTGAAAACTCTCGTGAGAACGACTTGACAGTTAACATCACTAAGGCGAAACAAATGACCAACGTTCGTTCAGCTACTAAGGACCAAACAGCTGTTATCAAGACACCTCGTATCTTGACCCTTGAAGAGTCTCTTGAGTTCTTGAACGACGATGAGTACATGGAAGTAACGCCTGAGTCTATCCGTTTGCGTAAACAAATCCTTAACAAGGCAGAGCGTGAGAAAGCTAACAAGAAGAAAAAATCAGCTGAATAAGAGCTAGAAAGAGATAAAGATGGTTTATTTAATCATAGGACTCCTCTTATTACTACTCTATGTATTTGCGACACCAGAAAGCATTAAAGGGACAGTTAATATCGTCCTTGTCGTCTTTGCTTTCGTAGCACTTTTGATTTTGCTCATGTTGTCTGTCCTGCAAATCTTTCAGCTACCGACAGAATTCTTTATCGCAATCGCCATGCTCTTCTTAGCATACTTTAGCTTGCGAGATATTACCCTCATGTCGGTTAATAAAAGTAAAAAAAGATAAAAAGAGAGTTTCGGCTCTCTTTTTGCTTGTTAGAATGCCCAATCTGAGCATTTTCGTTTAGAATTATTTCCATAAAAATGGTAAAATAGTAAGAGTAGAAATGGAGTTTGTGACATGAAAGTAATAGATCAATTTAAAAATAAGAAAGTCCTTGTTTTAGGTTTGGCCAAGTCTGGTGAATCTGCAGCTCGTTTGTTGGATAAGCTGGGTGCCATTGTAACAGTAAATGACGGGAAACCATTCGAGGACAATCCAGCTGCGCAAAGTTTGCTGGAAGAAGGGATCAAGGTCATCACAGGCGGTCATCCTTTGGAACTCTTGGATGAAGAGTTTGCCCTCATGGTGAAAAATCCAGGTATTCCATACAGCAATCCCATGATTGAAAAGGCTTTGGCCAAGGGAATTCCAGTCTTGACTGAGGTAGAATTGGCTTACTTGATTTCAGAAGCGCCAATTATCGGTATCACAGGTTCAAATGGAAAAACAACCACAACGACTATGATTGGAGAAGTTTTGACTGCTGCCGGCCAACATGGTCTCTTATCAGGGAATATTGGCTATCCAGCTAGTCAAGTGGCCCAAACTGCGTCAGACAAGGACACGCTTGTTATGGAACTTTCTTCTTTCCAATTGATGGGCGTTCAAGAATTCCATCCTGAGATTGCGGTTATTACCAACCTCATGCCAACTCATATCGATTATCATGGTTCTTTTGAGGAATATGTAGCAGCCAAGTGGAATATCCAGAACAAGATGACAGCGTCTGATTTCCTTGTCTTGAACTTTAACCAAGACTTGGCAAAAGAATTAGCTACTAAAACACAAGCTACAGTTGTACCATTCTCAACACTTGAAAAGGTTGATGGAGCTTATCTGGAAGATGGTCAGCTCTACTTCCGTGGGGAAGTTGTCATGGCAGCGAATGAAATCGGAGTTCCTGGTAGCCACAATGTGGAAAATGCCCTTGCGACGATTGCTGTAGCCAAGCTTCGTGGTGTAGACAACCAGATCATCAAAGAAACTCTTTCAGCCTTTGGTGGTGTCAAACACCGTCTCCAATTTGTGGATGAAATCAAGGGTGTCAAATTCTATAATGATAGCAAGTCAACCAATATCTTGGCTACTCAAAAAGCCTTGTCAGGATTTGACAACAGCAAGGTCATTTTGATTGCAGGTGGTTTGGACCGTGGCAATGAGTTTGACGAATTGGTGTCAGATATTACTGGACTCAAGAAGATGGTCATCCTGGGTCAGTCTGCAGAACGTGTCAAACGGGCAGCAGATAAGGCTGGTGTGTCTTATGTGGATGCGACTGATATTGCTGATGCGACCCGCAAGGCCTATGAACTTGCGATTCAAGGAGACGTGGTTCTTCTCAGTCCTGCCAATGCCAGCTGGGATATGTATGCTAACTTTGAAGTACGTGGCGACCTCTTTATCGACACAGTAGCGGAGTTAAAGGAATAATATGAAAAAAATTGTCTTTACAGGTGGGGGGACGGTTGGACACGTAACCCTCAACCTTTTGTTAATGCCCAAGTTCATCGAAGATGGTTGGGAAGTCCACTATATCGGAGATAAGCGTGGGATCGAACACCAAGAAATCCTCAAGTCGGGTCTAGATGTCACCTTCCACTCCATTGCGACTGGGAAATTGCGTCGCTATTTCTCTTGGCAAAATATGCTGGACGTCTTTAAAGTTGGCTGGGGAATTGTCCAGTCGCTCTTTATCATGTTACGACTTCGTCCACAGGCTCTTTTTTCAAAGGGAGGCTTTGTCTCAGTACCGCCTGTTATCGCTGCGCGTGTGTCAGGAGTGCCAGTCTTTATTCACGAATCGGACCTGTCTATGGGCTTGGCCAATAAAATCGCCTATAAATTTGCGACGAAGATGTATTCAACCTTTGAACAAGCTTCAAGTTTGTCTAAGGTCGAGCATGTGGGAGCAGTGACAAAGGTTTCAGACCAAAAAAGTCCAGAACCAGATGAATTGGTGGATATTCAAACTCACTTTAATCCCAAATTGCCAACAGTATTGTTTGTTGGTGGTTCTGCAGGCGCTCGTGTCTTTAACCAATTGGTGACAGACCATAAGAAAGAACTGACAGAACGCTACAATATTATCAATTTAACTGGAGATTCTAGCCTGAATGAGTTGAGTCAAAATCTCTTTCGTGTTGACTATGTGACCAATCTCTATCAACCCTTGATGGAATTGGCTGATATTGTTGTGACACGAGGTGGCGCTAATACGATTTTTGAGCTCTTGGCCATGGCAAAATTGCATGTTATTGTGCCACTTGGTCGTGAAGCTAGTCGTGGAGACCAGATTGAAAATGCAGCTTACTTTGTAAAAAAAGGCTATGCAGAAGAACTTCAAGAAAGCGATTTGACCTTGGATAGTTTGGAAGAGAAACTTTCTCACTTACTAAGCCACAAGGAAGACTACCAAGCTAAGATGAAGGCTTCTAAGGAATTGAAATCTCTAGCAGATTTTTATCAATTATTGAAAAAAGATTTATCATAAGGAAAGTAAATGTCAAAAGATAAGAAAAATGAGGGCAAAGAAATCCTCGAAGAATTTAAAGAGTTATCAGAATGGCAGAAACGAAATCAGGAATATCTAAAAAAGAAGGCTGAAGAAGAGGCGGCCTTAGCTGAGGAGAAGGAAAAGGAAAGACAAGCTCGAATGGCTTCAAAATCTGAAAAGTCAGATGCAACCGAGGACCAAGAGAGTGAATCTGATCCAAAAGACCCAGAATCAGCTAAGGAAGAGTCTGAAGAAAAAGTAGAAGAGTCAGAAGACGTCAAAAAAGAAGTACCCAAAGAAGAACCAAAATCCAAAGAGCCAAAGAAACAGAATAAACAGGATAAAAAAATAGAAAAAAAGCCTGTGAAGGAAAAACCGGTCAAACCGAAAATTCCAGGAGTTCATATCTGGCGGGCTATCTCGATTTTGTTTCTCAGTCTGATTTTATTGGTTGTCTCTGCTTATTTGCTTAGTCCTTATGCGACCATGAAGGATATTCGTGTTGAGGGAACAGTGCAAACTACAGCTGATGATATTCGACAGGCTTCAGGCATTCAGGATTCGGATTATACGATTAACCTTCTGCTAGATAAGGCAAAATATGAAGAGCAGATCAAGTCCAACTATTGGGTTGAATCAGCTCAGCTTGTCTATCAATTTCCAACCAAGTTTACTATCAAGGTCAAGGAATATGATATTGTAGCCTACTATGTTTCTGGAGAAAGTCATTATCCAATCCTTTCAAGCGGTCAGCTTGAGACCAGTTCGGTGAGTTTGGTGAGTCTGCCAGAAACTTATATATCAGTTTTCTTTAATGACAGCGAACAAATCAAGACCTTTACCTCAGAACTTTCTCAAATTAGCCCCGAACTCAAGTCTGCTATCCAAAAGGTGGAACTAGCCCCAAGCAAGGTGACATCAGATTTAATTCGATTGACTATGAATGATTCGGACGAAGTTTTGGTTCCCCTTTCTGAAATGAGTAAGAAACTGCCATATTACAGTAAGATTAAGCCACAATTGTCAGAACCGAGTGTGATTGACATGGAAGCTGGAATTTACAGTTACACTGTGGCGGATAAATTAATTATGGAAGCTGAGGAAAAGGCCAAACAAGAGGCCAAGGAAGCTGAGAAGAAACAAAAAGAGGAAGAGAAGAAAAGACTGGAAGAACAGCAGAATAAATTGGAAGAAGAGAAGAAAAAATTGGAGGAAGAGAGCAATCGAAATCAAACAAGTCAGCGTTCATCGCGTCGCTAGGTTTAGCTTTTTTTCTATAGCTCTTTAGTGACCATGTTTTTACTTGACAAGTGCTAGTAGAAATAATAGAATAGTAAAAAACCTTTAAAGCAGTCCAGAGAGGCAGCTAAGGTTAGACGGTGAAAGGGTGGAGACTACCCATTTTTCGTGGAACCTTGCTGTTGGCAGGTTCCTTTTTTCGTGGCTTCTTGTGGCCAGACTCTCTCACTAGCAAAGGTAAAAGGAGAAACCTATGCGAGAACATCGTCCAGTTATTGCTCTTGATTTTCCTAGTTTTGAGGCGGTCAAGGAATTTTTAGCTCTTTTCCCAGTAGAAGAAAGCCTTTATCTAAAGGTAGGGATGGAGCTTTATTACGCAACGGGGCCTGAGATTATTTCCTATTTAAAAAACTTGGGACATAGCGTCTTTCTTGATCTTAAACTTCATGACATTCCCAATACAGTCAAGTCAGCCATGAAGATCTTGTCTCAGCTTGGTGTAGACATGACCAATGTTCATGCGGCTGGTGGTGTAGAGATGATGAAGGCGGCGCGTGAAGGTCTTGGAAGTCAAGGCAAATTGATCGCTGTCACTCAGCTCACATCAACATCAGAAGCTCAGATGCAGGATTTTCAAAATATCCAAACCAGCCTACAGGAGTCTGTGATTCATTATGCTAAGAAGACAGCTGAAGCTGGCTTGGATGGTGTCGTTTGCTCGGCTCAGGAAGTGCAACTCATCAAGCAGGCCACCAATCCAGATTTTATCTGTCTGACACCGGGTATTCGTCCTGAAGGTGCTGCAGTAGGAGATCAAAAACGCGTCATGACGCCAGCAGATGCCTATCAAATCGGTAGTGACTATATCGTAGTGGGACGTCCCATTACTCAAGCTGAAAATCCTGTTGCAGCTTACCATGCCATCAAGGATGAATGGACACAGGACTGGAATTAAAGAACTATATTAGAAAAATAAAAGGAGAATACCATGACACTTGCTAAAGATATCGCTAGCCACCTCTTGAAAATTCAAGCCGTTTACCTCAAACCAGAGGAGCCTTTCACTTGGGCATCTGGTATCAAGTCACCCATTTATACGGATAACCGTGTGACCCTTGCCTATCCAGAAACTCGTACTCTCATTGAAAATGGTTTTGTGGATGCTATCAAAGAAATCTTTCCTGAGGTTGAAGTGATTGCAGGAACTGCGACAGCTGGGATTCCACACGGAGCTATTATTGCTGATAAGATGAATTTGCCATTTGCCTACATCCGTAGCAAACCAAAAGACCACGGTGCTGGTAATCAAATCGAAGGTCGCGTAGCTCAAGGTCAAAAAATGGTAGTGGTTGAAGACCTCATTTCAACTGGTGGTTCTGTTCTTGAAGCAGTAGCAGCAGCCAAGCGAGAAGGAGCAGATGTGCTTGGAGTTGTAGCGATTTTCAGTTACCAATTGCCAAAAGCAGATAAGAACTTCTCAGATGCAGGTGTCAAACTTGTGACGCTTTCTAACTACAGTGAACTCATCCATCTAGCCCAAGAAGAAGGTTACATCACACCAGAAGGGCTCGATCTTCTAAAACGATTTAAAGAAGACCAAGAAAATTGGCAAAACGCTTAAAACATAGAAAAACAGGTAGTCACTAGGATTACCTGATTTCTTTTTTATACTAGAAAATGAAAAGATTATTTGAATTTCCATAACTTAAGAAAGTTTATCATTTTTAATTATCTTTGTAAAATGATTGAAAGTATGAAATTTCCAAACAAAATATTTGAAAAGTTTTGAAAAAAGAGTTATGATATTTTTGTAATATACAAAGTAAACGCTTACTTATCAAGGAGGGCATTTTATGTCATACAAAACAAGCAATGCAGAAGGTCATGTAGACTTCATCAATACCTATGATTTGGAGCCAATGGCGCAACAAGTCATTCCTAAAGCAGCATTTGGCTATATCGCTAGTGGGGCGGAAGATACTTTCACTTTACGTGAGAATATTCGCGCCTTTAACCACAAGCTCATTGTTCCGCATACGCTTTGCAATGTAGAAAATCCAAGTACAGAGATTGAATTTGCAGGTGAAAAATTGTCTTCACCAATCATTATGGCGCCTGTTGCAGCTCATAAATTGGCAAATGAACAAGGTGAAGTGGCGACTGCGCGTGGTGTGCATGAGTTTGGTTCTCTTTACACAACTAGCTCTTACTCTACTGTAGATCTTCCAGAAATTACGGAAGCCCTTCAAGGGACACCTCATTGGTTCCAATTTTACTTTAGTAAAGATGATGGAATCAACCGCCACATCATGGACCGTGTGAAGGCTGAAGGTTATAAAGCGATTGTCTTGACGGCAGATGCGACTGTAGGGGGCAATCGTGAGGTGGACAAACGTAATGGTTTTGTCTTCCCAGTTGGCATGCCGATTGTTGAAGAATACCTGCCAGAAGGTGCTGGTAAATCAATGGACTTTGTTTACAAATCAGCTAAACAACGCTTGTCTCCACGTGATGTAGAATTTATCGCTGAATACTCAGGACTTCCTGTTTATGTCAAGGGACCACAATGCCGTGAGGACGTTGAACGTTCGCTTGCTGCAGGTGCTTCTGGTATCTGGGTAACCAACCACGGTGGTCGCCAAATCGACGGTGGACCAGCTGCCTTTGACTCACTTCAAGAAGTAGCAGAAGCAGTTGATAAACGCGTACCAATCGTCTTTGACTCAGGTATTCGTCGTGGTCAACACGTCTTTAAAGCCTTGGCTTCAGGAGCAGACTTGGTAGCTATTGGTCGCCCGGTTATCTATGGCTTGGCTCTCGGCGGTAGTGTTGGTGTGCGTCAAGTCTTTGAACACTTGAATGCGGAATTGAAGACAGTTATGCAATTGTCTGGAACTCAGACTATTGAAGATGTTAAACACTTTAAACTTCGTCATAACCCATACAACCCAACCTTCCCAGTTGACCCACGCGACTTAAAATTGTATTGATAAAAGAGATTACCTCCACTTGATGTGGAGGTTTTTCTTCGTCTATAGGAAGAATAAATCACCATTGAAATCTATACAAATATATTTTCTAATCAAATATCTTGCTAGGGCTTTCATTTTTTGCTATACTGGTGCAGTAATTAAATAATAAAGACATTTGGGGTGCTTTAGGCTGAGATGATACCCATTGAACCTGATACAGTTAAGACTGGCGAAGGGAAATGTGAAACGTTTTTTCGTATGGCGAAATGAACGATCTAATCTTGTAAGTCAACTCTAATTCTTGATTGTAATTGGAGTTTTTTTGTTTATATAAGCTGGATGAAGGTGATACAAAGTATTTAGGTAGCTCTTCTTGAACGCCCTTGATTTTCTTTAAAAAGGTCAAGTAAAACTAGAATTTTCTTGATGTTTTGTTGATTACGAACGAGTAAAGAGAGGAAAAGTAAATATGGAAACACAAGACTATGCATTTGAGCCAGGTTTGATTGTTGGAGAATTATTAAAAAGCAGTCAGAAAGATTGGCAAGCTGCAATCAATCATCGTTTTGTTAAGGAACTTTTTGCGGGGACAATTGAGAATAAGGTCTTAAAAGAATACCTGATTCAAGATTATCACTTCTTTGATGCCTTCTTATCCATGCTGGGTGCTTGCGTAGCCCACGCAGACCAGCTTGAATCCAAACTTCGTTTTGCCAAGCAACTAGGCTTTCTTGAAGCAGATGAAGACGGTTATTTCCAAAAGGCTTTTAAAGAGTTAAAAGTATCTGAGAATGATTACCAGGAAGTGACCTTGCATCCTGTAACAAAAGCCTTTCAGGAGCTTATGTATTCTGCTGTGTCATCATCAGACTATGCCCATCTTTTGGTCATGCTGGTCATTGCAGAAGGGCTCTATCTAGACTGGGGTTCTAAAGATTTGGCTCTACCTGAAGCCTATATTCATTCGGAATGGATCAATCTCCACAGAGGTCCTTTCTTTGCAGAGTGGGTTCAATTTCTGGTTGACGAACTCAATCGTTTCGGGAAAGGTCGAGAAGATTTGAAAGAACTTCAGGAACGCTGGAATCAAGCAGTTGCCTTAGAATTAGCCTTTTTTGATATTGGCTATGACGCCTAGAGAAGGTTTAGGATATTTACAAATTTGATGAGGTAAATCATTCAATGTAAATGGTAAATGAAAAAAATTTCTTAACGAAAGATAGAGATAAATCGAAATCAGTAGATCGTATAAAGTTAGAAGGAAGAATTTCAATATGACAAGTTTAAAATTATTAAAAGAAAAAGCACCTTTGGTCATTTGTATAACCAATGATGTAGTAAAAAATTTCACAGCAAATGGATTAGTAGCACTGGGTGCCTCACCAGCCATGAGTGAGTTTCCAGCAGATTTAGAGGACTTATTAAAGTATGCTGGAGGTTTATTAATAAACATAGGCACATTGACAGATGAAAATTGGAAATTATACCAAGCTGCTTTGAAAATTGCAGAGAAATATAATGTCCCAGCAGTTTTAGATCCTGTAGCCTGTGGAGCAGGAGAATATAGAAAAAAAGTAGCAGATGATCTAATTAACAATTACAAACTAGCAGCGATTAGAGGAAATGCTGGCGAGATTGCCTCTTTAGTAGGAATAAATGTGGAATCTAAAGGAGTAGATAGTGCGGGTGTAGATAATATTGACGAAATTGCTCTAGCAGCAAATGAGAAGTTTAATATTCCAATTGTAGTAACAGGTGAAGTGGATGCTATTGCGGTAAATGGAGAAGTGGTAACGATTCATAATGGTAGTGCCATGATGCCAAAAGTTATTGGGACAGGATGCTTATTAGGTGCTGTAGTAGCAAGCTTTATCGGACTAGAAAAAGGTCAAGAATTGAAATCATTAGAAACAGCAATGTTGGTTTACAATATCGCTGGAGAAATGGCAGAAAAACGTCCAAATGGGCATCTTCCTGGAACATTTAAAGTTGAATTTATAAATGCCTTATACGAGATTACAGACGAAGATGTAAAGAAATTCAAAAGAGTGAAGAAAAATGTTTCATAAAGAATTACTAAAACTATATTTTATTTGTGGAACGACTACTTGCCAAGGAAAAGATCTATATACAGTCGTTGAGGAAGCCTTAAAAGGTGGTATAACCTTATTTCAATTCCGTGAAAAAGGGGAGGGAGCCTTAGAAGGTAAAGAAAAAGTCGAATTAGCAATTAAACTACAGGATCTTTGTAAAAAATACAATGTTCCGTTTATCGTTAATGATGATATAGATTTGGCGATGGAAATTGATGCTGATGGCGTACATGTAGGACAAGATGACCTTGGAGTTGATGAAATTAGAAAATTGATGCCAGATAAAATAATTGGTCTTTCTATAAAAAACGAGGAAGAATTTCAACAATCAAAAGTTGAATATGTAGATTATGTTGGTGTTGGTCCTGTATTTGATACCCAATCAAAGAATGATGCTGGTGGTGCTATAGGTTATGAAGGTCTTAAATTGATGAGAAAACTATTGCCACAAATGCCCTTAGTTGCAATTGGTGGGATACAGACGAAACATATTAAAGACATTATGAAGACCAATGTTGACGGTGTTTCAATCATTTCAGCAATATCGTATGCAAAAAATATAGAAAAAACTGTTCGAGAAATGAGTGAGCAATAGGTATCTATCCTTGGATTCTAAGTAAGTGGAAGTTTTCCTTTTCTAAAAAGCTATGTCTAGATTTAGCTCAAATGGCTAATCTATCAAACAAGACATTTGGTTTTTGTAAAAGAAATACTTGCTATCTTTGTGAGTGCAAGGTTGTATTTTCAGTTCAATTTCTTGAACTAGAATAAATCGTTTGTTATAATATTTATATAATTAAATAATAAAGACATTTGGGGTGCTTTAGGCTGAGATGATACCCATTGAACCTGATACAGTTAAGACTGGCGAAGGGAAATGTGAAATGGTTTTGTATTTATAGAAACTAACCATCTAATCTTGTAAGCTGAACTCTAATTTCTATCTGTAATTAGAGTTTTTTCTTTTACGAAACTGGATGAAGATGATACAAAGCATTTAGGTAGCTCACCTTGAATACCCCACTTTTCTTTAAAAAAGGAGTTTTTTATGTTGAAAAAATGGCAGTTAAAAGATGTTATTTTACTTGCTTTCTTGTCTATCTTTTTTGGTGGCGTTTTTGTAGGATCTGGCTATCTGTTTGATATCCTCACTCTGATTTTAGCCCCTCTTGGCTTGCAGGCCTTTGCCAATGAAATCCTCTTTGGTCTCTGGTGTATGGCTGCTCCTATTGCTGCCATCTTTGTTCCAAGAGTGGGAAGCGCAACGATTGGTGAAGTGCTAGCTGCGCTTGCTGAAGTCCTTTATGGTAGCCAATTCGGTCTAGGTGCCCTTTTGTCTGGCTTGGTTCAAGGTTTGGGAAGTGAATTTGGTTTTATCGTAACCAAGAATCGCTATGAAAGTTGGCTCTCTCTAACTGCCAATAGTATTGGGATTACGCTTGTTAGCTTTGTCTATGAATACATTAAGTTAGGTTACTACGCCTTTTCACTTCCTTTTGTTCTTTCCTTGCTTGTAGTACGTTTTATTTCCGTCTTTTTCTTCTGTACCATCTTGGTTCGTGCCATTGTCAAACTCTATCATCAGTTTGCAGCTGGAGGGAAGGCATAGATGGGGCTGGAATTACGAGAGATTCAGTCCCCAATCTTCTCTGAGCCGCTTGATTTTACTTTTCATGCGCAAGCCTTTACCTTGTTAGTTGGGAGCAGTGGGTCTGGAAAATCGAGCCTCTTTCAAATGATTGCTCAAGTCAGTTCTCTTCCCTATAGCGGTCAAGTCCTGATAGATGGGAGCGAGGTCAGTCAGCTTTCTATCATCAAACGTGTCCAGACGGTTGGTATTCTCTTTCAAAATCCCAATCATCAATTTACCATGGAGAACTTGTTTGAAGAGCTGATTTTTACCTTGGAAAATATTGGGCATCCCGTTCAGGAAATTGAATCTAAAATAGCAGAGGTTGTCCAGCAATGTCGATGCAAGGCAATCTTACACCGTCCAATTCATCACTTATCAGGTGGGGAAAAGCAAAAGGCTGCTTTGGCAGTTCTCTTTGCTATGAATCCTAGGGTCTATCTCTTGGATGAGCCCTTTGCTTCCATTGACCGCAAGAGCAGGGTAGAGATCTTGGAGATTCTAAAAGAGTTGGCCTCTAATGGGAAGACAGTTATTTTGTGTGACCATGATTTATCTGATTATGAAGCCTATATTGACCATATGGTGGAGCTAAGAGACGGACAACTAAGGAAAATAAATCAAATCCCTGCCTCTGAAATGACACAGGCTGTTTCAAAGGAGGTTGCTTCTAGCCCAGAACTATTCCATATGGACCGAATCACTTGTGAGCTGGAACATCGCCCCCTCTTTTCAATTGCGGATTTTACATTCTACCAAGGAGTCTCCTGTATCTTGGGTGATAATGGTGTCGGGAAATCAACCCTCTTTCGGTCTATTCTTCAATTTCAAAAGTATAAGGGACGCATTACCTGGAAGGGGACAGTCCTGAAAAAGAAAAAGAGTTTGTATCGTGACCTAACGGGTGTTGTTCAGGAAGCTGAGAAGCAGTTTATCCGAGTCAGTCTGAGAGAGGAACTTCAATTAGATAGTCCAGACTCTGAAAGAAATCAGCGGATACATCAAGCTTTACAATATTTTGATTTGGAGCAGGCACTCGATGAGAGTCCCTATCAATTAAGTGGTGGCCAGCAAAAGATTCTTCAGCTCTTGACCATCTTGACTAGTAAGGCTTCTGTGATCTTGCTAGACGAACCTTTTGCAGGTTTGGATGATAGAGCCTGCTCTTATTTTTGTCAGTGGATTGTGGAGGAGAGAAATCAAGGAAGAAGTTTTCTGATCATTAGCCATCGTTTAGATCCCTTGATCTCTGTGGTTGATTATTGGATTGAGATGACTAGTCAGGGTCTCAGTCATGTGAAAAAAGTGACAATTACCAAACCACTCACATCTCAGAGTAGCAATACTCAAGGGGAGGTGAGATAGTATGGTCAAAGTAGCAACCCAGACACCGATTATCAGTCTCTTCTTGCTGATTTTATCCTTGGAAACATCTTTCATTCCTTCGATTGCTCTTAATCTCTCGGTAGTCGCATTTTGCATTCTCTTTATGCTCTATTACCGGCGATTTAAAGTATTGGCTTGGATGATTCTGCTCGCCATTTTGCCATCCTTGGCCAACTACTGGGCAGTTCAGTTACATGGGGATGCTTCGCAGGCAGTCATGCTTGGAACGAGGGCCTTTGTGACCGTTTGTATTGGTCTTGTCTTTGTTTCCTCTATTTCCCTAAAAGAGCTTCTCTTGTACTTGGCTCAAAAGGGGTTATCACGCTCTTGGGCCTATGCCTTGATTGTGGTATTCAATTCCTTCCCCCTTATTCAGCAAGAAATCAAGTCCCTTAAGGAAGCTTGCTTATTGCGCGGTCAAGCACTGCATTTTTGGTCTCCCTTGATTTACAGCAAGGTTCTGATGACAGTCTTTAGGTGGCGTCATCTTTATCTGAGAGCCCTGTCGGCGCATGGTTATGACGAACATGCACAGGTGGAGAATAGCTATCGGACTTTTTATATTCCTAAAAAAACAAAATTAATCTACCTACTTTTCTTTTTATTACTTCAAACCAGTCTATTTTTATAAAGGAGTTATTATGGAATTTACAGATATTGCGATGGAATTATCCAAGGAAGCTTGGCAGGCCTCCTTTCATCACCCCTTTGTTTTACAGTTGCAAGAGGGGAATTTAGAACCTGCCATTTTCCGCTATTACCTGATTCAGGATGCCTACTATTTGAAGGCCTTCTCAGAAGCCTATCACCTCTTGGCTGATAAGACTTCAAATCAAGAGATGAAAAGACTCTTGAAACAAAATGCTCAGAGTCTAGTGGAAGGTGAGTTGTTTATCCGCCAACAATTTTTCAAGGAATTGGAAATCAGCGATCAGGAAATGGATGAGCATCCAATCGCTCCAACCTGCTACCATTATATCTCTCACATTTATCGGCAATTTGCAGAGCCAAACTTGGGTATTGCCTTTGCAAGCTTGCTGCCTTGTCCTTGGCTATATCATGATATAGGCAAATCACTTAATCTTAAACCATCACCAAATCCTCTCTATCAACAATGGATTGAAACGTATATTACGGATGAATTGGAGCAGCAGATCAGAGAGGAAGAGGCTCTGGTCAATCAACTCTATCGAGAAAGTGACGAGACAGACAAGAAAAAAATGCTAGATGCCTTCCACATCAGTGTTCATATGGAAGCTAAGTTTTGGGAAATGGCCTACCAACACCAGACATGGAAGAGCGATTTACAGTCTTTAGAAACAGGAGAAGAATAGAAACATGAGAAACCACCAATTACAAGTTCACAAATTAACCATTTTATCCATGATGATTGCCCTTGATGTGGTCTTGACACCTATCTTCCGAATCGAAGGTATGGCACCGATGTCCAGTGTAGTCAATATTCTAGCAGGAATCATGATGGGACCTGTTTATGCTTTGGCTATGGCTACAGTCACAGCCTTTATCCGTATGACGACACAAGGGATTCCGCCTTTAGCTCTCACAGGAGCGACTTTTGGAGCCCTTCTAGCAGGTCTCTTTTATAAGTATGGTCGAAAATTTTACTTTTCTGCCTTGGGAGAAATTTTGGGAACAGGTATTATTGGTTCAATTGTTTCCTATCCTGTTATGGTACTCTTTACAGGATCAGTCGCTAAGCTTAGCTGGTTTATCTACACTCCTCGATTTTTCGGAGCAACCTTGATTGGTACAGCGATTTCCTTTATTGCCTTTCGATTTTTAATCAAGCAGGAATTCTTTAAAAAAGTGCAGGGATATTTCTTTGCTGAAAGGATAGACTGATGCTGGAATTATCAAATCCTTTTCCTTTGGAAACGACTTCCCTCATTCACTGTATTACCAATGAGATTTCTTGTGAGATGCTAGCAAATGGGATTTTGGCTTTGGGATGTAAACCAGTTATGGCAGATGATTCCCGTGAGGTTCTTGATTTTACTAAGCAAAGCCAGGCACTCTTCATCAATTTGGGGCATTTGTCAGCTGAGAAGGAAAAAGCAATCCGTATGGCAGCTACTTATGCAAACCAAGCTTCTCTCCCAATGGTAGTAGATGCGGTTGGTGTATCAGCGTCACCCATTCGTAAGAGCTTAGTTAAAGACCTTTTAGACTATAGACCTACGGTACTTAAAGGAAATATGTCGGAAATCCGAAGTCTTGTTGGCTTAAAACACCACGGCGTTGGGGTCGATGCGAGTGCTAAAGATCAAGAAACTGAGGGTTTACTTCAAGTCTTGAAAGACTGGTGTCAGACCTATTCAGGTATGTCATTCTTAGTCACAGGCCCCAAGGACCTTATCGTTTCGAAGAATCAGGTCGCTGTACTGGGAAATGGCTGTGCAGAATTAGACTGGATAACAGGGACAGGAGATTTGGTTGGAGCCTTGACAGCCGTTTTTCTCAGCCAAGGAAAGACTGCCTTTGAAGCTTCTTGCTTAGCAGTCTCTTATCTCAATATCTCTGCTGAGAGAATCGTTGTTCAAGGAATGGGATTGGAAGAATTTCGTTACCAAGTACTCAATCATCTCTCGCTTCTAAAAAGAGATGAAAATTGGCTTGATGCCATCAAAGGAGAGGTTTATGAATAGAGAAGCACTTAGACTATATCTGGTAACCAATCGCTACCAAGATTCCTTGCAAAGTTTTCTTGAAAAGATTGAGACGGCTTGCCGCTCAGGGGTTACCATAGTCCAATTACGAGAAAAAAATCTCACAACAAATCAATATTATCAACTGGCAAAACAAGTCAAGGAAATAACAGATGCCTATCAGGTACCCTTGATAATCGATGATCGTTTGGATGTTTGTCTTGCGGTTGATGCTGCTGGTCTGCATATCGGAGACGATGAACTACCAGTTTCGGTTACCCGACAAGTCTTAGGCCCTGACAAAATCCTCGGTGTTACAGCTAAAACCGTAAAAAGAGCCCTCGAGGCAGAAGAAGGGGGAGCAGATTACTTGGGAACAGGAGCTATTTTCCCAACTACGACTAAAGAAAATGCACCCATCACCCTGATTTCAACCTTGAAGACAATTTGCCAAAGGGTCACCATTCCAGTAGTTGCTATTGGTGGCTTGACATCAGAGAATATTGACCAACTTATCGGCACGGGTATAGCTGGTGTAGCTGTAGTGCGTGATTTGATGCAGGCAGAAGATATAGAGGCAAAAACGCAAGCCTTTTTAACAAAGTTGGATGACATTATTTTTTAATTAATACTCAATGAAAATCAAAGAGCAAACTAGGAAGCTAGTCGCAGGTTGCTCAAAACACAGCTTTGAGGTTGCAGATAAAGCTGAAGTAGTTTGAAGAGATTTTTGAAGAGTATAAAAACTCTCTAATTCCCTTAAAGTGGGAACTAGAGAGTTTTTTTAATCTTTAAAGCTTGTATGGTTGACTGGGCCAGAACCATGACCGAGTTGAGGAGCATCTTGGATGGCTTTTGTGATAAAGGCCTTGGCCTTATCGACTGCCTGATAAAGACTTTTGCCCTTGGATAGTTCAGCCGTAATCACTGCAGCAAAGGTACACCCAGTACCATGGGTGTGACAGGTTTGAATTCGTGGGCTTTCCCAGACAAATTGTTCATCTTTGGTAAAGAGGAAGTCTTTGGCACCGCCTTCGAGATGGCCACCTTTGATGACCACAGACTGAGGACCAAATTCTTTTAAAATCAGGCGACCAGCACGTTGCATGTCTTCGGGATCATGGATTGAAAAACCAACAATCTCTTCTGCCTCAGGAAGATTGGGTGTGATGATGGTAGCAAGTGGAAGCAGGTTTGTTTTTAGGTAGCTTCTGGCACTGGTATCAATCAGGGTGTCTCCGCTCGTAGCGACCATAACAGGGTCAAGGACGTAGGGACAGTCCAGCTTTTTAAGATAGGGCTGGATGATTTCCATGATTTCGGTAGTTGCCAACATCCCAGTTTTTACAGCCTGAGGCTTGATATCCGAAAAGACACTCTCCAATTGGGCTTTCAACATTTGAGGAGAAACGTGCTCGATTAATTGAACGCCTCTGGTATTTTGAGCGACAAGACTGGTTACAACGGCCATTCCATAGACATCTCTAGCTTGGAATGACTTTAAATCAGCCATAATGCCAGCACCACCACTAGGGTCAGTCCCTGCAATGGTCAAAGCAACGGGTAAATAAGTCATCTAAAACCTCCCAACCAACTGAAGTTTGTATTCTTAAGAACAAGCTGGTCAGTTTTAGAAAGGTAATAGAAGACTGCTAGTCCCCATTATCAATTCCACTTCCATCAGCTAGCATTACCTAGATTGAGTCAAAGGGTCTAACAGTCGTTAATCTCAGCTTTACGCACCCCTAGTGGTTGTTTTCTTTTTTCTTTAGTATAGCATATTTTTATAGTTTATATAGTAAAATTTGACTGCAAATCCTTTATCATATTGTTAAGATTCTATTTTTCGCAGAAAAGATTAATTTCATAGTTGACAAATGTAGATTTTAAGGGTATACTGATAATTGTAATTGACAAATGTAGATTTTGGAGGTGTGATTATGCAGATTTCAGATGCAGAATGGCAGGTCATGAAGATTATTTGGATGCAAGGAGAGCAGACCAGTATGGATTTGATCAGGGTTCTGGCGGAGCGGTTCGACTGGTCCAAGTCAACCATTCAAACTCTTTTGGCTCGTTTGGTTGAGAAAGAGTGTTTGACTCGGAAAAAAGAAGGCAAGTCTTTTGTTTATTCAGCACTTTTAACTTTGGACCAAAGTCGGGATTTACTTGTCCAAGATATCAAAGACAAGGTTTGTTCCCGTAGGATTAAGAACTTGCTGGCTGATTTGATTGCTGAATGTGATTTTACTCAGGCTGACTTGGAAGACTTGGAAGCTGTGATTTCTGAGAAGAAGTCAAGCGCTGTAACAGAAGTAAAATGTAATTGTATGTAAAGGAGACGTCATGTTAAATAGTATTGTAACCATTATTTGTATTGCCCTTATCGCCTTTATCTTGTTTTGGTTTTTCAAAAAACCTGAAAAATCTGGACAAAAGGCCCAGCAAAAAAACGGCTACCAAGAGATTCGAGTGGAGGTCATGGGGGGCTACACGCCTGAGTTGATTATCCTCAAGAAATCAGTGCCAGCCCGCATTGTCTTTGACCGTAAGGACCCTTCACCCTGTTTGGACCAAATTGTTTTTCCAGACTTTGGTGTACATGCGGACCTGCCTATGGGAGAAGAGTATGTAGTGGAAATCACGCCTGAGCAGGCTGGAGAGTATGGTTTCTCTTGTGGCATGAATATGATGCACGGCAAGATGATTGTAGAATAGGAGAATGATATGACTGAAATTGTAAAAGCAAGTCTTGAAAGTGGTGTTCAAAAAATCCGTATCACGGCAGACAAAGGCTACCATCCAGCCCACATTCAACTGCAAAAAGGAGTTCCTGCTGAGTTCACCTTTCACCGTGTGACACCTTCAAACTGTTATAAGGAAATTCTGTTTGAAGAAGAAGGCATCTTGGAACCAATCGGCGTAGATGAGGAGAAAGTCATTCGTTTTACACCTCAAGAATTAGGTCAACATGAATTTTCTTGTGGTATGAAGATGCAAAAGGGAAGTTATACAGTTGTTGAGAAGACTCGAAAATCTCTATCACTTTTACAGCGTTTTTGGATTACTAGTATCTTTACTGTGCCTCTTGTGATCCTCATGATTGGGATGTCGACAGGAGGAATTAGTCACCAAGTCATGCGTTGGGGCACCTTTTTAGCCACAACACCGATTATGCTAGTAGCAGGTGGTCCTTATATCCAAAGTGCTTGGGCTAGTTTTAAAAAGCACAATGCCAACATGGATACCTTGGTTGCTCTGGGAACCCTAGTAGCCTATGGCTATAGCCTAGTTGCCCTCTTTGCAGGTCTCCCCGTTTACTTTGAAAGTGCTGCATTTATCTTCTTCTTCGTTCTTATGGGAGCCGTTTTTGAGGAGAAAATGCGGAAAAATACTTCCCAAGCTGTGGAGAAATTACTTGACTTGCAGGCTAAAACTGCAGAAGTCTTGCGTGAGGATAACTATGTTCAAGTCCCCTTGGACCAAGTCAAGGTAGGTGACCTGATTCGAGTGCGTCCCGGTGAAAAGATTGCTGTTGATGGTGTCGTAGTAGAAGGTATCTCTAGTATTGATGAGTCTATGGTGACAGGTGAGAGTCTGCCTGTGGACAAGACAGTTGGAGATACCGTCATTGGTTCAACCATCAATAATAGTGGAACACTTGTTTTTAGAGCAGAAAAAGTTGGTTCAGAGACTGTTTTGGCTCAGATTGTCGATTTTGTGAAGAAAGCTCAGACCAGTCGTGCGCCGATTCAGGACTTGACGGATAAAATTTCAGGGATTTTTGTCCCAGCAGTTGTCATTTTAGGGATTGTGACCTTTTGGGTTTGGTTCGTCTTGCTCAGGGATAGTGTAGTCGTGCTTGGAGCGAGCTTTGTGTCTTCGCTTCTCTATGGAGTAGCAGTTCTGATTATTGCCTGCCCTTGTGCATTGGGACTTGCAACACCGACAGCCCTTATGGTGGGGACAGGTCGCAGTGCCAAGATGGGAGTTCTCCTCAAAAATGGAACGGTTCTACAGGAAATCCAGAAAGTTCAAACTATCGTCTTTGATAAGACCGGAACTTTGACGGAAGGGAAACCTGTGGTCACAGATATCATCGGCGACGAAGTAGAAGTGCTTGGATTGGCAGCTTCCTTGGAAGAAGCTTCTCAACACCCACTGGCTGAAGCCGTTGTGAAACGAGCGAGTGAAGCTGGACTTGAGTTTCAAACTGTTGAAAATTTCCAAGCCTTGCACGGAAAAGGTGTCTCAGGGCAAATCAATGGAAAACAAGTTCTGCTTGGAAATGCTAAAATGCTGGATGGCATGGATATTTCTAGAACTTATCAAGAAAAACTAGAAGAACTAGAAAAAGAAGCTAAGACAGTTGTGTTCTTGGCTGTGGACAATGAAATCAAAGGCTTGCTTGCTCTGCAAGATATTCCTAAGGAAAATGCTAAGCTTGCCATCAGTCAGTTGAAAAAACGAGGTCTTAAAACAGTCATGCTGACAGGAGACAATGCTGGTGTGGCGCGTGCTATTGCCGATCAAATCGGAATCGAAGAGGTCATTGCAGGTGTCTTGCCAGAAGAAAAAGCTCATGAAATCCATAAACTACAAGCGGCTGGCAAAGTAGCCTTTGTTGGGGACGGTATCAATGACGCTCCTGCCCTTAGTGTAGCAGATGTGGGGATTGCTATGGGAGCTGGAACGGATATCGCTATCGAGTCAGCAGATTTGGTGTTGACAACCAATAACCTCCTAGGCGTGGTTCGTGCCTTTGACATGAGTAAGAAAACCTTTAATCGAATTCTGCTCAATCTTTTCTGGGCCTTTATCTACAATGTCGCCGGAATTCCGATTGCAGCAGGAGTCTTTTCTGGTGTTGGACTGGCCCTCAATCCAGAACTAGCTGGTCTAGCCATGGCCTTTAGTTCTGTATCTGTTCTGACTAGTTCACTCTTACTAAACTTTAGTAAAATAGACTAAAAGCGGGCTTGCTCGCTTTTTATACTCTTCAAAAATCTCTTCCAACCACGTCAGCTTTGTCTGCAACCTCAAAGCTGTGCTTTGAGCAACCTGTGGCGAGCTTCCTAGTTTGCTCTGTGATTTTCATTGAGTATTATAAAACAGAAGCTAAAAACGTTTTCAAACTGTACTGTAATAGAGAATAAAAACTTCTGAGCAGATTCTTAGTAAAGTCAAAATAAATGTGATAAATTAGTATTGTAAAAATTTACTGAAACGTTTTCAAAAACTATATGAAACCTTTTTTAGTAGATTTAAAAATATTTGAAGGAGAGTTATCATTATGACTCAAGGGAAAATTACTGCATCTGCAGCAATGCTTAATGTATTGAAAACATGGGGCGTAGACACAATCTATGGTATCCCATCAGGAACACTCAGCTCATTGATGGATGCTTTGGCTGAAGACAAAGATATCCGCTTCTTGCAAGTTCGTCACGAAGAAACAGGTGCTCTTGCAGCGGTTATGCAAGCTAAATTCGGCGGCTCAATCGGGGTTGCAGTTGGTTCAGGTGGTCCAGGTGCGACTCACTTGATTAACGGTGTTTACGATGCAGCTATGGATAACACTCCATTCCTAGCAATCCTTGGATCACGTCCAGTTAACGAACTCAACATGGATGCTTTCCAAGAATTGAACCAAAACCCAATGTACAACGGTATCGCTGTATACAACAAACGTGTAGCTTACGCTGAGCAATTGCCAAAAGTAATCGACGAAGCTTGCCGTGCTGCAGTTTCTAAAAAAGGTCCAGCTGTTGTTGAAATCCCAGTAAACTTCGGTTTCCAAGAAATCGACGAAAATTCATACTACGGTTCAGGTTCATACGAACGTTCATTCATCGCTCCTGCTTTGAACGAAGTTGAAATCGACAAAGCTGTTGAAATCTTGAACAATGCTGAACGTCCAGTTATCTATGCTGGTTACGGTGGTGTTAAAGCTGGTGAAGTGATTACTGAATTGTCACGTAAAATCAAAGCACCAATCATCACAACTGGTAAAAACTTTGAAGCCTTTGAATGGAACTATGAAGGTTTGACAGGTTCTGCTTACCGTGTTGGTTGGAAGCCAGCCAACGAAGTGGTCTTTGAAGCAGACACAGTTCTTTTCCTTGGTTCAAACTTCCCATTTGCTGAAGTTTACCAAGCATTCAAGAATACTGAAAAATTCATCCAAGTGGATATCGACCCTTACAAACTTGGTAAACGTCATGCCCTAGACGCTTCAATCCTTGGTGATGCAGGTCAAGCAGCTAAAGCTATCCTTGACAAAGTGAACCCAGTTGAATCTACTCCATGGTGGCGTGCAAACGTTAAGAACAACCAAAACTGGCGTGATTACATGAACAAAATCGAAGGTAAAACTGAGGGTGAATTGCAATTGTATCAAGTTTACAATGCAATCAACAAACATGCTGATCAAGACGCTATCTACTCAATCGACGTAGGTGACACTACTCAAACATCTACTCGTCACCTTCACATGACACCTAAGAACATGTGGCGTACATCTCCACTCTTTGCGACAATGGGTATTGCCCTTCCTGGTGGTATCGCTGCTAAGAAAGACAATCCAGATCGCCAAGTATGGAACATCATGGGTGACGGTGCATTCAACATGTGCTACCCAGACGTTATCACAAACGTTCAATACGACCTTCCAGTTATCAACGTTGTCTTCTCAAATGGTAAATATGCCTTCATCAAGGACAAATACGAAGACACAAACAAACACTTGTTTGGTTGTGACTTCCCTAATGCTGACTATGCGAAAATCGCTGAAGCTCAAGGTGCTGTAGGATTTACAGTTGACCGTATCGAAGACATCGATGCAGTTGTTGCAGAAGCTGTTAAACTCAACAAAGAAGGTAAAACTGTTGTGATCGATGCTCGCATCACTCCACACCGTCCACTTCCAGTAGAAGTACTTGAATTGGATCCAAAACTTCACTCAGAAGAAGCAATCAAAGACTTCAAGGAAAAATACGAAGCAGAAGAACTCGTACCATTCCGCCTCTTCTTGGAAGAAGAAGGATTGCAATCACGCGCAATTAAATAATTCCTTCGTGGAACTTAAAAAGATCGGAGCAATCCGGTCTTTTTATGGAGGATAGTAAATGAATTTAAATCAATTAGATATTATCGTTTCAGATGTTCCCCAAGTCTGTGCTGACTTGGAGCGTATTTTGGATAAAAAGCCCGATTATGTTGATGACAGTTTTGCTCAGTTTACGATTGGCAGTCACTGTCTGATGTTGTCCCAAAATCATTTGATTCCTTTGGAAGATTTTCAGTCAGGAATCATTCTTCATATCGAGGTTGAGGATGTAGACCAGAATTACCAACGGTTGAAAGAACTTGGTATCCAGGTTTTAAACGGACCAACTGTAACCGATTGGGGAACAGAGTCCTTATTAGTTAAAGGGCCTGCTGGTCTAGTGATTGATTTTTATCGTATGAAGTAGGTAATTCTATTATCAAATTTTTTATCTAAACATTCTTGGAGTGAAACTTAAAAAGATCGGAGCAATTCGATCTTTTTTGTATTTATGCGACTTTCAGTCCGTCTCGCTCCGTTAGGTGCGAGACAAAAAACCACCCGTTTTCACGGGTGGTTATGATTTCTACACTTATTGTTTGGCTTCCTGTTTTAATTGTTGCACCTGTTCCTCGTACTGGACAAGCTCCCTGTCTTTTATATTGATAGTCGCTTCTGCTTCAGCAATGCGGCTTCTCAGATCTTGAGTCTTGTTATGGTGATAGCTAATACCAATAGCACTACCAGCAATGATCCCGATTACTAGACAAGTAAAAATCACCAAAATCAAGGGAGCAGATAGTTGTGTAAAGACAAGACTGACAGTTACTGTTTGACGATTGAGTAGACCAAATGAGATCACAATGACTAATAAGCTCAAACCGCCAATTAGATAAGCCTTATCTTTCAGTGACAATTCATTAAATTTTTTTAGCATAAGTTCCTTTTCTCCTGACTATGTTGATAGAAAACTACACACCATTTAGGTATTAACAAAATTCATTTTACTAGAAAATTTCGATACTGTCAATAATTTCTAACGGCTTATTTACCATCAATCAATCGATTCATTGAAAAGGAGTATTCATTTTCTAATATTTGATTGAGTAAACAGAACGGAGCAATTCGGTCTTTTTTCTGTTCCCTCTTTCTTATAACAAGATTGTGATAGTTTATATCTTTATAACAAAAGTTTTAAAGACTTGATTGTTTTGAAAGAATATTTTAAAATAAGATTCAGTAAAAATGAAAGAGGTTTTGAAAATGTCTGAAAAACAAATGAAAATTTTAGGTTGGGTAGCGACCTTTATGTCTGTTATGATGTATGTGTCTTACTTCCCACAAATCATGAACAATCTGGCTGGTCAAAAAGGAAATTTCATCCAGCCCTTGGTTGCTGCCATCAACTGTAGTCTCTGGGTTTACTACGGTCTTTTCAAAAAAGAAAGAGATATCCCCCTTGCAGCAGCTAATGCACCAGGTATTATTTTTGGCCTAGTGACGGTTATTACAGCTTTGATTTAAAAGGAACAGAGGAGACTAGTTTTCAGTCTTCTTTTTTGTTTCAGGGGAGGCTATTTACTTTTTCTAGAGGATAATTTTTTAAAAAACAATCTGATAAACTTAAATAGTAGAATAGTATCAGTATGTCACAGTATTTTATAAGAAAAGGTTTACAGAATAAGTTATAATATAAGTAAATGAACAAGTAAATAAGAAAGTGAGTAGAGTTATGACCGAAAAACTGACTTTTCCGGATGGTTTCTTGTGGGGCGGAGCGACAGCTGCCAACCAGTGTGAGGGTGCTTATAATTTAGAAGGTCGTGGATTGGCGAATGTGGATGTCGTCCCCATCGGTCCAGATCGTGAAGCCATTATCACAGGTCAGAAAAAGATGTTTTCGTTTGAGGAGGGCTATTTTTACCCAGCCAAGCAAGCTATTGATATGTACCATCATTACAAGGAAGATATTGCCCTTTTTGCGGAAATGGGCTTTAAGACTTATCGTCTATCCATTGCTTGGACTCGGATTTTTCCTAAGGGCGACGAAACAGTGCCAAATGAAGCTGGTCTAGCCTTTTATGAGGATTTATTTAAGGAGTGCCACAAGTATGGTATCCAACCTCTGGTGACTATCACTCATTTCGACTGTCCTATGCACTTGATTACAGAGTACGGTGGTTGGCGCAATCGTCGGATGTTAGACTTCTATGAAAAACTTTGTCGCACACTCTTTACCCGCTATAAGGGTTTGGTCAAATATTGGCTTACCTTCAACGAAATCAACATGATTCTCCATGCCCCCTTTATGGGAGCTGGGCTCTGTTTTGAAGAAGGAGAAAATCAAGAACTGGTTAAATATCAGGCTGCACACTATGAGTTGGTAGCTTCAGCTCTTGCGACAAAGATTGCCCACGAAATTGACCCAGAAAATAAGGTGGGATGTATGTTGGCTGCAGGGCAATACTATCCTAACACAGCCCATCCAAGAGACTACTGGGCAGCCATGGAGGAAGACCGCAAGAGTTACTTCTTCATTGATGTTCAAGCGCGTGGGGAATACCCAAACTACGCCAAGAAGCAGTGGGAGCGTGAGCGAATCGAGATTCAAATGACTGCAGAAGATTTAGAGTTGTTGAAGGACAATACTGTTGACTTTGTTTCCTTCTCTTACTATGCAAGTCTAGTAGCCTCAGGTGATCCAGAAGTTAAAGAATTAACTGCTGGAAATATCTTTGCCTCTCTCAAAAATCCTTATCTTGAATCCTCAGAATGGGGATGGCAGATTGACCCACTTGGTCTTCGTATCACCCTCAATGCTATCTGGGATCGTTACCAAAAGCCAATGTTCATCGTGGAAAACGGTCTAGGTGCTATGGATACACCGGATGAGAATGGTCATGTAGCAGATGACTATCGGATTGCTTACTTAGAGGCTCATATCAAGGCCATGCGAGATGCCATTTACCAAGATGGCGTTGACTTGCTTGGTTATACGACTTGGGGCTGTATCGATCTGGTTTCAGCTGGAACAGGCGAAATGAACAAGCGCTATGGCTTTATCTATGTAGATCGAGATAATGCTGGTCATGGAAGCCTCAAACGTAGCAAGAAGAAATCCTTCTACTGGTACAAGGATGTCATTGCCAGCAATGGTGCAAGCATTGAGTAGAGCACATTTGTTCACTATTTTTATAAAATCTTCTCCCTACTTTATAATATGTGAAAAAGAGTTCAATTAGATGGAGCTTTTTGCTATAATGAGGGGAGAAAAATCAGACAGGAGATCGACATGTCAGAACCATTATTTTTACAATCAGTTATGCAAGAAAAAATCTGGGGTGGAACCAAGCTACGTGATGAGTTTGGTTACGACATCCCAAGTGAAAAAATCGGAGAATATTGGGCCATCTCAGCCCATCCAAATGGAGTCTCTAAAGTTGCCAATGGACGCTACCAGGGAACAGACCTCGCTACTTTGTATGCGGAACATCGTGAATTGTTTGGCAATCGTCCTGAGCCTGTATTTCCACTTTTGACTAAGATTCTGGATGCCAACGACTGGCTCAGTGTCCAAGTTCACCCAGACGATGCCTATGGACTAGAGCATGAAGGTGAACTTGGAAAAACAGAATGCTGGTACATTATCGCAGCGGATGAAGGTTCAGAAATTATCTATGGTCACAATGCCAAGTCAAAAGAAGAACTCCGCCAGCAAATCGAGGACAAGAACTGGGATGCCTTGTTGACAAAAGTTCCTGTAAAGGCTGGAGATTTCTTCTATGTACCAAGTGGCACCATGCACGCTATCGGAGCAGGAATTTTGATTCTTGAAACTCAGCAATCTAGCGATACCACTTACCGTGTCTATGACTTTGACCGTAAGGATGATAATGGCAACTTGCGTGAACTTCACCTTGAAAAATCTATCGATGTCTTGAATATTGGCGAGCCTGCCAATAGCCGTCCTGTAACTATCAAAGCAGATGATTTACGTTCCACTCTCCTTGTATCCAATGATTTCTTTGCAGTTTACAAGTGGGAAATTACTGGAAAAGTTGACTTCGAAAAGACAGCTGACTACAGCTTATTCAGTGTCTTGGCTGATCAAGGTCAACTAACTGTTGACGGGAAAAATTATCCAATCCAAAAAGGTAGCCACTTTATCCTACCAAGTGATGTTGAAGCTTGGACATTGGAAGGGCAAGGTCTGGAATTGATTGTTAGCCATCCATAAAAAAGAAAGGGCCTGAGTTTACTACTCAAGTCCTTTTTGATTACATAAATTGGGCGATGAAGACCACGATGATGATGATTGGAATGATGAAACGAAGAAGGAAGAGCCAGACTTGGAACAGTCCCTGTTTCCATGCTGTTTCATCAAGATGGAGTTCCTCCATTGCAAGAGCCTTTTTAAAGATATAGCCTGTAAAAAGTGAAAGGCAGAGAGCTCCAAATGGCATAAGGAGATTGGAAACCAAGAAGTCCATAGCATCAAAGAAGGTCTTCCCAAAAATATGAACATCTGCCATAATACTGTAAGATAGGGCTGAAGGGATTCCAAAGACAAAGGTCAAAATTCCTAAAATAACACTCCATTTGGCACGCTTGCTGTTGTCCTGATTGGTGATATTGCCTACATTGATTTCCAACATAACGACAGAAGAAGTGACCGTCGCAAAGAGGAAGAGCATGAGGAAGAGGATGTAGAAAATGGTTCCAAAAGGCATCTTGTCAAAGAGCTGAGGCAAGACGATAAAGAGCAGGCTCGGTCCCCCTTCAGATTGGATATTGAAGGCTGACATGGCTGGGAAAATGGCTAGACCCGCCATGATAGATACTGAAATATTCATGACTACGATGGAAATCCCTGACTGGACTAGATTGGTTTTTTTGTCCAAATAAGAAGCATAGGTCAGCATGGCTGTAACCCCTAGTGAGAGGGCAAAGAAAGATTGTCCCAGAGCATAGAGGAGACCAGCACTTGTCAGCTTAGAGAAGTCTGGTTTTAGGAAGTAAAGAACCCCTTCCATGGCATTTGGCAAACTGAGAGAGCGCCCAATGATGACAACAAAGATGATAAAGAGCAGGGGCATCATGACTTTCGAAGCTCTTTCAATCCCTTTTTGAACCCCACGTGATACAATGAAGATATTCAATAGGATAAAGGCTGCTTGAGCTCCTAGGGCAATGGCTGGATTTGAAATGATTGAAGTAAATAACTGAGCATAATCACCCGTTCCACCAAGTTGGAACAATTTTCCAAACTCAATGCCTAGATAGACTAAAATCCAGCCACCAATAACACTGTAAAACGATAAAAGGATAAAAAGGGCAAAGGCACCAATCCAACCGATAAAGTTGTACTTGCTATTCTTTCCTAGTTTTCCAAAGGTTTTGATAGCTGAGACACCAGCACTTCGGCCGAGGGCAAACTCAGCTAGCAAAAGGGGAAAACCGATTAGAATAGTGGAGATGAGAAAGACTAGTAAAAAGCCTCCTCCACCGTTAGCAGCAGTCATATAAGGAAATTTCCAAACGGCTCCAAGTCCGATGGCTGAACCAGCAGATGCTAGGATAAAGCCCAGTTTAGAACCCCATTGCGATTTTTCAGACATAGTTAAACTCCTAAAATTAGTATTACAAAAGAAAAAGCTACTGCCCTTGGCAAATAGCCTCATCAGTACTCAAAATGAGCCTTTCTTTTGATTGATAGACTTGACTATCCTATCATGTTTTCTAAGGTCTGTCAAGAAAACCATTTTCATGTTATGATAAAGTAAAAAAATTTCGCAAAAACGCTTGACTCTGACCTAGGGGGAGGGGTTATACTATCAATGTAATACTCTTCGAAAATCAAATTCAAACCACGTCAGCGTCGCCTTACCGTACTCAAGTACAGCCTGCGGCTAGCTTCCTAGTTTGCTCTTTGATTTTCATTGAGTATAAGGAGGAAATCATGTACCATATAAAAGAAGCTGCCCAGCTTTCGGGTGTCTCTGTCAAGACCCTGCATCACTACGACAAGATAGGACTCTTAGTTCCTTTAAAGTTAGAAAACGGTTATCGAACCTACAGTCAGGAGGATTTGGAACGCCTTCAGGTCATTCTTTACTACAAATATCTAGGTTTTTCTTTAGAAAAAATAGCAGAGCTGTTAAAGGAAGAGGAGTTAGATTTATTGCCTCACTTGACTAGACAGTTGGACTATTTGACTCGAGAAAGGCAACATCTGGATACCTTGATTTCCACCTTGCAAAAAACCATTCAAGAACAAAAAGGAGAAAGAGAAATGAGCATTCAAGAGAAATTCGCAGGATTTAACTATCAAGACCATCAAAAATACCACCAAGAGGCGGTAGAGAAGTATGGACAAGATGTGATGGACCAAGCGCTCGAGCGCCAAAAAGGTCACGAAGACGAGGCTACGGCTGCCTTCAATCAAGTCTTTCGAGCCTTGGCACAAAATCTTCAAGCTGGTTTGCCTGCAACAGCAACTGAAAACCAAGAGCAAGCAGCCAAGCTCTTGCAAGCCATCCGTACTTATGGATTTGATTGTACTATTGAAGTATTCGGTTATATCGGTAAAGGCTACGTTTATAACCCAGAGTTTAAGGAAAACATTGACAAATTTGGACCTGGAACAGCCCAGTACACATCAGATGTCATTGCCTATTATGTCCAAACTCAGACAAAATAAAATCGGAGGAGCATTCTTCCGATTTTTACTAAATTCAAGCACTATTTGCTTAATAATTTTTCTACCACATTTAGTTTTCGCATGGTCAAATCTACATTAAAAAGCTTTTCAAGATAGTTGGTATGGAGTTTCTTTTGTTTAGCAGTTCTAGGGAGATAGAGGTAAAGACAATGGTTACCGATACAAATTTCTTCTTCACCGTAATCAATTTTCAATTTTTCTAAAGGGAGACTTTGAATAGATTCTTGATAAAAAATCACATGTATACGGTCATAAAGATAGTGTTCTCCAAACGGGTTTTCTTGGACAATTTTTTTAAAATCACTTTTGTTCTTGATAACCATTTTTAAGTCGGCCCCAATTTTTTCCTTTATCAGAGTATGAACACATTCTCGTATTTCTTCTAAATCTAAATCACTTTCAAGAATGATATTCCCACTTTGAATATAGGTTCGAACGTGTTGAAAACCAGCTTCTGTTAAAATATCTACCAAATAAGACATTTTCGGGATAGCATTTTTTCCATTAGGAGTAACACCTCTTAGTAAAATAATATGTTCCAAAGGACTTCCTTTCTTATTTTGTATTTTAGTCATTCAATTATTTATATATTTGATTTGAGCCTGCCACCCAACCGGTACAGAGGGCTGAAGTGATATTAAAGCCACCCGTGTGGGCATTGATATCCATGACTTCGCCAGCAAAGTGAAGGCCAGGTACCAGCTTACTTTCAAGGGTTTTAGGGTTGATTTCCTTAAGACTGACACCACCCTTGGTAACAAAGGATTTGGCGAGAGACATTTTACCAGTCACAGGGATTTTGAGGGTCTTAATAGACTGGAGAAGTTGTTCTTGTTCCTTTTCACTCAACTGTTTGACTTTGTCAGGATAGCCTTGCACAAAAAAATCTGCCAAGCGTTCTGGAAGCAAAGTTTTTAAGGCATTTTTCAAGGATTTTTCCCGATTTTCTTCTAGAAATGTAGTCAAGTCATTTTCAGAAAGATGAGGCAAGACATCCAGTGAAAGGATTTCACCACCCTTGACAAAACTAGACATACGTAGGGCAGCAGGGCCAGACAAACCAAAGTGGGTAAAGAGCAAATCGTGAGTGATGACATGCTTACCATAGCTTAGGGTCACATCGTCCAGCGAAATACCCTGCAAGACCTTGTGTGGAAAATCTGTCAACAAAGGACTCTCAGCGGCCTCAAGTTCGGTGATGGTGTGCTTAAAATGACGGGCGATCTCGTGACCAAACCCAGTTGAACCAGTCGAAGGATAGGATTTACCACCTGTTGTGACAATGAGTTTCTCACAAGTGAAGGTTTGGTCTGCGGACTTAAGGACAAACTGGTCGTCTATCTTTTTAACCGAAACAATCTCCGTTTGAGTAGCAACTCGACCACCGAGTTCAGTGATTTTCTTTTCCAAGGCCTCGATAATGGTCCGAGACTTGTCACTAGCAGGAAAGACGCGTCCGTGGTCTTCGACCTTAAGTTTAACACCATTTTCTGTAAAAAAATTAATGATATCATGGTTATCAAATTGGGAGAAGACACTGTAGAGAAAGCGCCCATTTCCAGGGATGCCAGCTAGTAGGTCATCTAGAGTTCCGTTGTTGGTTACATTGCAACGTCCCCCACCAGTACCAGCTAATTTTTTTCCAAGTTTCCGATTTTTTTCGATGAGGAGGGTTTTCTGTCCATAAAAGCTACTGGAAATCGTAGCCATCATACCAGCAGGACCTCCACCAATGACGATAGTATCAAAATGTTTCATAGCTCTATTGTACCACAAAAAAACAAGAGATGAAGTCACCTCTTGTCAAGAATGCAATTAATCAATTTCATACCCCATCAGCAAACCACCATCTTCTGCATAAAAACTGCAGAGACCAGATGTTGGGAGAATTTTAATATCCGCCTGTGGGAAGGTTTCACGTATTCGGTCTGAAAGCTGTTGGCAACATTTCTCGTTATTACGTTGGGCCATGACAATACGGCCACCAGCATATCCAGCTTTAATGATTTCATCATAGGCAGCTTGAACTGATTTCTTTGGTCCTCGTGCTTTTTGTAGCAATTCGAGAGTTCCAGTTTCACTAGCTTCTCCGACCATACGGATATTGAGAAGGCCAACGACCGTACCGATAAGCTTGCTCAAACGGCCGTTCTTCACCAAGTTATCGACTTTAGCTAGGACAAAAAGTAACTTGGTTTTTTCTTGATAGGCGGTGATAGCTTCAACCACTTCTTCAAAAGATAAGCCCTGGTCGATCAAGTCATTCACTTTTTCTACGAGCAAGTCAACTTCCCCACCAGCAGACAAACTATCAATTATATGAATTTTAGTATCAGGATGTTCTTCCAGATAAATATTTTTTGCTAGTTGAGCACTATTGTGGCTTCCAGAAAGAGTACCAGTGATGGTTACTAGGAAAATGTTTTTGGCTCCTTCAAATGCTCGCAAATAATCATCTGGGCTTGGACAAGCTGATTTTGAAGCTTCTGCAGTTGCATACATGGTTTCCATCATTTGGTCAATGTCAAGACTGGCATCATCAACAAAGACCTGATCAGCTACTTGAATGGTTAAGGGCACACTTACAAAGGTCGTGTCAATAGCTGGTCTTGCCAGCTGACGATAATCACAACCAGAGTCAGCAATAATCTTCCAAGTCATAGAAATTCTCCATCTTTGTCAGTTATACATTGACAAAGGTTCTGTCTTTTTTTACAATTATATCATGAAAGCCCTTGAAACAAAAGCCTCATCCGTCTGTTGTGACAAGTAGAAAGAAAATGTTATGTCTGAACGTAGAATCTCTGAAAAGTCTCTTGAAAATCTCAGAAAATCAAACCAAGAATCCAATTTATTAACTAGAGAAGCCATCGAAACAGCCCTCTTGCAGCTCTTGGAAAAAAAGGATTTGACCAAGATTAGTATTTCTGAATTGGTCAAACGTGCAGGCGTTTCGCGTGCGGCCTTTTACCGCAATTATGATTCCAAAGAGGAGATTTTAGAAAGCGTATTTAAACGAACTGTCCACAATATTATGGAACAGTTGCATCATTATGATTTAAAGACAGACCTTTATCTGGTCTGGGTTCACCTTTTCCGAGAAGCAAGAAAGGAAGCCAGAGTGATTCAACTTGCCTTAGATTACCATCTGGAAAAAATCTTTGTCCAAGCCATGCAGGAGTTTCTGGAAAAATACCATGGAAAATCAAAAGGTGTCAGCTCTTATCTTCATTCCTTCTGGAGTTCAGCCATCGTCTCAGTCCTTTTAAAATGGATCAAGGATGGCATGAAGGTACCTGCTGAAAAGATTGCAGATTTACGGTTACCATTTTTTAAAAAATAGAGAAAAAGGAGAAGAGATATGACTGAAGAAAGACTAGCATGGGATGAGTATTTTGCAGCCCAAGCTCTACTAATTGCCAATCGTTCCACTTGTAAACGTGCCAAAGTGGGCGCAATTCTGGTAAAGGATAATAAGGTTATTTCAACTGGTTACAATGGTTCAGTGTCAGGAACCGAGCATTGTATTGACCACGAATGTCTGGTCATTGAAGGCCACTGTGTTCGCACCCTTCACGCTGAGGTCAATGCTATCCTTCAAGGTGCAGAACGTGGTGTTCCTAAAGGCTTTACAGCCTATGTAACCCATTTTCCTTGTCTGAATTGTACCAAACAATTGCTTCAGGTCGGTTGTAAGCGTGTGGTTTATATCAACCAGTACCGAATGGACGACTACGCCCAATACCTTTATCAAGAAAAGGGAACAGAATTGACTCATTTACCACTTGAGACAGTACAGACAGCTCTTAAAGAGGCTGATTTAATGTGAAAAATTATCAAAAATAAATGGTTTAGAAAGATTTTTAAACCGTTTTTTGGTATAATAAGAAGAATAAATTGAAAGAAGGAATTCCAAAAATGGGAAAAATTGAAGTTATTAATCATCCACTGATTCAACACAAATTGTCAATCTTACGTCGTACAGATACTTCTACAAAAGCTTTCCGTGAGCTAGTAGATGAGATTGCAATGTTGATGGGATATGAAGTACTTCGTGATCTTCCACTAGAAGATGTGGAAATCGAAACACCAATCACAAAAACAGTTCAAAAACAATTGGCAGGTAAGAAATTGGCTATCGTTCCAATCTTGCGTGCAGGTATCGGGATGGTTGATGGACTTTTGAGCTTGGTTCCAGCTGCTAAAGTTGGCCACATCGGTATGTACCGTGATGAAGAAACGCTTCAACCAGTTGAGTACTTGGTGAAATTGCCTGAAGATATTGACCAACGTCAAATTTTTGTGGTAGACCCAATGTTGGCAACAGGTGGCTCAGCAATCTTGGCTGTTGATTCTCTTAAAAAACGTGGCGCATCAAATATCAAATTTGTCTGCCTTGTATCTGCTCCAGAAGGTGTTAAAGCCCTTCAAGAAGCTCATCCAGATGTAGAAATCTTTACAGCAGCCTTGGATGAACGCTTGAACGAACACGGTTATATCGTTCCAGGTCTTGGAGATGCTGGGGACCGCTTGTTCGGTACAAAATAAAATCGAAAAGAAGAATGAATTGGAAAAGAATTTCCAGTCGTGAAAGGAGGTTGAATTTTTGTTTCTGTCTGATGAAAACAGAGCAAAAATTTGACCTTTTTTGACCAAGATATTATAATAGTCTTATCTTCAGTCATTTGACCAACAAAATTAAAACTCAAAAGGAGAAATGAATGATTCCTGTAGTTATTGAACAAACAAGCCGTGGAGAACGTTCCTACGATATTTACTCACGTCTTCTTAAAGACCGCATCATTATGCTGACAGGCCCAGTTGAAGACAATATGGCCAACTCTGTTATTGCCCAGTTGCTTTTCTTGGATGCCCAAGATAGTACAAAGGATATTTACCTTTATGTCAATACACCTGGTGGTTCCGTTTCAGCTGGTTTGGCAATCGTTGATACCATGAACTTTATCAAGGCAGATGTCCAAACCATTGTTATGGGAATGGCAGCATCTATGGGGACGGTCATTGCATCAAGTGGAGCAAAAGGCAAACGTTTCATGCTTCCAAATGCAGAGTATATGATCCACCAACCAATGGGTGGTACAGGTGGAGGTACTCAGCAAACCGATATGGCGATCGCTGCAGAACACTTGCTTAAAACTCGTAATACTTTGGAAAAAATCTTGGCTGAAAATTCAGGTCAGTCAATCGAAAAAGTCCATGCAGATGCAGAACGCGATAACTGGATGAGTGCCCAAGAAACACTTGAATATGGCTTTATTGATGAAATCATGGCCAACAATTCATTGAATTAATGATCAAAGAAGGCAAACTCGACTGGGTTTGCTTTTTTTGGTATAATAGGGAGAGATTTCTTAGAAAGAGGATTTATCATGTTTGAAAAAGTCAATCGATCTGGCTTGATTATCTATCTTTACTATAATCGTGATGCCAAAAAATTGCAGGATTATGGAGATATTACCTATCATTCCAAGAAACATCGTTACTTACAACTCTATGTTCCAACTCAAGAAATGGAGCAATTGGTCGGGCGCTTGGGCAAGGAAAAGTTTATAAAAAAAGTCAGGGTTTGTCATATCCAAGAGCTGGAAACACCCTTTGTGGGCAATCTTCATCGAGAGGAAAACGTTATCATCGAAAAAGTTCAAGAAAAGTGTTGACAATTTTCTGATAATTCGGTATATTCTTAACATGCTATTTATTTAAGAAATAAGGAGACAAAAAAAGATGAAGAAAAAATTTGCCCTATCGTTTGTGGCGCTTGCAAGTGTAGCACTTCTTGCAGCCTGTGGAGAAGTGAAGTCTGGAGCGTCAAACGCTGCTGGTAACTCAGTAGAGGAAAAGACAATCAAAATTGGATTTAACTTCGAAGAAACTGGTGCCGTAGCTGCCTACGGAACATCTGAACAAAAAGGTGCCCAACTTGCCGTTGATGAAATCAATGCAGCAGGTGGTATCGACGGAAAACAAATCGAAGTAGTTGATAAAGATAATAAATCTGAAACTGCTGAGGCGGCTTCAGTAACAACTAACCTAGTAACCCAATCTAAGGTATCAGCAATCGTAGGACCTGCGACATCTGGTGCAACTGCAGCTGCTGTAGCTAACGCTACAAAAGCAGGTGTTCCATTGATTTCGCCAAGTGCGACTCAAGATGGATTGACTAAAGGTCAAGATTACCTCTTTATCGGAACATTCCAAGATAGCTTCCAAGGAAAAATTATCTCAAACTATGTTACTGAAAAATTAAACGCTAAGAAAGTTGTTCTTTACACTGACAATGCCAGCGACTATGCTAAAGGTATTGCTAAAGCCTTCCGTGAAGCTTACAAAGGTGAAATCGTTGCAGATGAAACTTTCGTAGCAGGTGACACAGACTTTCAAGCAGCCCTTACAAAAATGAAAGGGAAAGACTTTGATGCTATCATCATCCCTGGTTACTACACTGAAGCTGGTAAAATTGTAAACCAAGCGCGTGGTATGGGAATTGATAAACCAATCGTTGGTGGTGATGGATTCAACGGTGAAGAGTTTGTACAACAAGCAACTGCTGAAAAAGCATCAAACATCTACTTTATCTCAGGCTTCTCAACTACTGTAGAAGTTTCAGCTAAAGCAAAAGCTTTCCTTGATGCTTACCGTGCTAAGTACAACGAAGAGCCTTCAACATTTGCAGCCTTGGCTTATGACTCAGTTCACCTTGTAGCAAACGCAGCAAAAGGTGCTAAAAACTCAGGTGAAATCAAGGATAACCTTGCTAAAACAAAAGATTTTGAAGGTGTAACTGGTCAAACAAGCTTCGATGCAGACCACAACACAGTCAAAACTGCTTACATGATGACCATGAACAATGGTAAGGTTGAAGCAGCAGAAGTTGTAAAACCATAATAGAAAAATGTTGAAATAGGGAATGAGCCTCTGACTCACTCCCTGTTTCGGTGTTTAAGAACCTATCAAAAAGTGAGGGGAAACCCTCAAAATTATAAATAGAAAGAGTGAATCTTATGCTCCAACAACTAGTAAATGGTTTGATTCTAGGTAGTGTTTATGCGCTGTTAGCCCTAGGATATACCATGGTTTACGGAATTATCAAGCTCATCAACTTCGCCCACGGTGATATTTATATGATGGGAGCCTTTATCGGTTATTTCTTGATTAATTCTTTCCAAATGAATTTCTTTGTAGCTCTTATTGTAGCTATGTTAGCGACAGCCATTCTTGGTGTCGTGATTGAGTTCCTTGCTTACCGACCTTTGCGTCACTCTACTCGTATTGCTGTTTTGATTACAGCTATTGGGGTTTCTTTCCTATTGGAATATGGGATGGTCTATCTGGTTGGTGCTAATACCCGTGCCTTCCCTCAAGCGATTCAAACAGTTCGCTATGATTTGGGACCAATTAGCCTAACAAACGTGCAGTTAATGATTTTGGCAATCTCCTTGATTTTAATGATTTTATTACAAGTCATTGTCCAAAAAACTAAGATGGGGAAAGCCATGCGTGCGGTATCCGTAGATAGCGATGCAGCACAATTGATGGGGATCAATGTGAATCGAACTATCAGCTTTACCTTCGCTTTGGGTTCAGCTCTTGCGGGTGCAGCTGGTGTTCTGATTGCCCTTTATTATAACTCTCTTGAGCCTTTGATGGGGGTTACTCCAGGTCTTAAGTCTTTCGTTGCCGCAGTACTTGGTGGTATCGGAATTATTCCTGGTGCGGCTCTTGGTGGCTTTGTGATTGGTCTATTGGAAACCTTTGCGACAGCCTTTGGAATGTCAGACTTCCGTGATGCCATTGTTTATGGAATCCTGTTGTTGATCTTGATTGTCCGCCCAGCAGGTATTCTTGGTAAAAATGTGAAAGAGAAGGTGTAAACGATGAAAGAAAATTTAAAAGTTAATATTCTATGGTTACTCCTTTTGTTAGCTGGCTATGGCTTGATTAGTGTATTGGTTTCAGTTGGAGTACTAAACCTATTCTATGTACAGATTTTACAACAAATTGGAATTAATATTATTCTGGCTGTTGGTCTCAACTTAATCGTTGGTTTTTCAGGCCAATTTTCACTTGGTCATGCTGGTTTCATGGCGATTGGTGCCTATGCAGCAGCTATTATTGGTTCTAAATCACCAACCTACGGTGCCTTCTTTGGAGCCATGCTGTTAGGTGCTTTGCTTTCAGGAGCAGTTGCCTTGCTTGTCGGAATTCCAACCTTACGCTTGAAGGGGGATTACCTTGCGGTAGCAACTCTCGGTGTTTCTGAAATTATCCGTATCTTTATCATCAATGGTGGAAGCCTTACAAATGGTGCAGCAGGTATCTTGGGAATTCCTAACTTTACAACCTGGCAAATGGTTTACTTCTTTGTCGTGATTACAACCATTGCAACCTTGAACTTCTTGCGTAGCCCAATTGGTCGTTCAACCCTCTCTGTTCGTGAGGACGAGATTGCTGCTGAGTCAGTTGGGGTTAATACGACTAAAATTAAAATTATCGCCTTCGTCTTTGGTGCTATTACTGCAAGTATTGCAGGGTCACTTCAGGCAGGATTTATTGGATCTGTTGTACCGAAAGATTACACCTTCATCAACTCAATCAACGTATTGATTATTGTTGTATTTGGTGGACTTGGTTCCATTACAGGTGCGATTGTTTCAGCTATTGTTCTTGGAATTTTGAATATGCTTCTCCAAGATGTTGCTAGCGTTCGTATGATTATCTACGCTTTGGCCTTGGTATTGGTAATGATTTTCAGACCAGGTGGACTCCTTGGAACATGGGAATTGAGCCTATCACGTTTCTTTAAAAAATCTAAGAAGGAGGAACAAAACTAATGGCATTACTTGAAGTAAAACAGTTAACCAAACATTTTGGCGGTCTAACAGCTGTTGGAGATGTGACTCTTGAATTGAACGAAGGGGAACTGGTTGGACTAATCGGTCCAAACGGAGCTGGTAAAACAACCCTTTTCAACCTTTTGACCGGTGTTTATGAACCAAGTGAGGGAACAGTTACCTTAGATGGTCACCTTTTGAATGGGAAGTCACCTTATAAGATTGCCTCTTTGGGACTTGGACGTACTTTCCAAAATATCCGTCTCTTTAAAGATTTAACAGTTTTGGACAATGTTTTGATTGCTTTTGGCAACCATCACAAACAACATGTTTTTGCTAGTTTCTTACGCTTACCAACTTTTTACAAGAGTGAAAAAGAATTAAAAGCTAAAGCTTTGGAATTATTGAGAATCTTTGATTTAGATGGTGATGCAGAGACTCTTGCTAAAAACCTCGCCTACGGACAACAACGTCGTTTGGAAATTGTTCGTGCCCTTGCTACGGAACCTAAAATTCTCTTTTTAGATGAACCAGCAGCAGGTATGAACCCACAGGAAACAGCGGAATTGACTGAGTTAATTCGTCGTATCAAAGATGAATTTAAGATTACGATCATGCTGATTGAACACGATATGAATCTGGTCATGGAAGTAACAGAACGCATCTATGTACTTGAATACGGTCGTTTAATCGCTCAAGGAACTCCAGACGAAATTAAGACCAATAAACGCGTTATCGAAGCTTATCTAGGAGGTGAAGCCTAATGTCTATGTTAAAAGTTGAAAATCTTTCTGTGCATTACGGTATGATCCAAGCAGTCCGTGATGTAAGCTTTGAAGTTAATGAAGGAGAAGTTGTTTCCCTTATCGGTGCCAATGGTGCAGGTAAGACAACTATTCTCCGTACCTTGTCTGGTTTGGTTAGACCAAGTTCAGGAAAAATTGAATTTTTAGGTCAAGAAATCCAAAAAATGCCAGCTCAGAAAATCGTAGCTGGTGGACTTTCACAAGTTCCAGAAGGACGCCATGTCTTCCCTGGCTTGACTGTGATGGAAAATCTTGAAATGGGGGCTTTCTTAAAGAAAAATCGTGAAGAAAATCAAGCTAACTTGAAGAAAGTTTTCTCACGCTTCCCACGTCTTGAAGAACGAAAGAACCAAGATGCAGCCACTCTTTCAGGAGGGGAACAACAAATGCTTGCCATGGGACGCGCTCTTATGTCAACACCAAAACTTCTTCTTTTAGATGAACCATCAATGGGACTTGCTCCAATATTTATCCAAGAAATTTTTGATATCATTCAAGATATCCAGAAACAAGGTACAACCGTCCTCTTGATTGAACAAAATGCCAATAAGGCACTCGCAATCTCTGACCGAGGCTATGTACTGGAAACAGGAAAAATCGTCCTATCCGGAACAGGAAAAGAACTCGCATCATCAGAAGAAGTCCGAAAAGCATATCTAGGTGGCTAAAAGGTCCGGGGGACCTTTTTAGTCGGCGGATAAAGATTGCGAAGCAATCATCAAATCCAGTGGATTGTTTTAGTCGGTGGATGAGGATTACGAAGTAATCATCAATATAGTCCGGGGGACCTTTTTAGTCGGCGGATAAAGATCGCGAAGCAATCATCAAATCCAGTGGATTGTTTTAGTCGATGGATGAGGATTACGAAGTAATCATCAATATAGTCCGGGGGACCTTTTTAGTCGGTAGATTGAGATTGCAAACAAATCTGTACCTACATTGAAAGGTTAATTTCTAATAATTGAAAAATCGAATGAAAGGTATCTTACCTTCATTCATAGAGCTCGATTTCAGAGCTCTTTTTGCTAGCTTATTCATACTTTTCTGAATTTTGAAAAAGAAATGTAAGCGTTTGATAGATTTACAAAAAGATTGTATAATAGGGATAAGAATAGAAAAGGAGAAGTCTCATGGCAGTTAAAGATTTTATGACCCGCAAGGTAGTTTATATTAGTCCAGATACAACAGTATCTCATGCAGCAGATTTGATGAGAGAGCAAGGGTTGCACCGCTTGCCTGTTATCGAAAATGATCAATTGGTTGGTTTAGTAACCGAGGGAACCATTGCCCAAGCTAGTCCATCCAAAGCAACAAGTCTTTCTATCTATGAGATGAATTATCTTCTAAATAAGACAAAAGTAAAAGATGTGATGATTCGTGATGTTGTCACTGTTTCAGGCTATGCGAGTCTAGAGGATGCAACTTATCTGATGCTGAAAAACAAGATTGGTATTCTTCCTGTTGTTGATAACCATCAAGTCTATGGTGTTATTACGGACCGTGACGTTTTCCAAGCCTTTCTTGAAATTGCTGGTTACGGTGAAGAAGGAATTCGTGTGCGCTTTGTTACGGAAAATGAAGTTGGTGTTCTTGGAAAAATTGTTTCTTTGATTGTAGAAGAAAATTTGAATATCTCTCATACAGTCAATATTCCGCGTAAGGATGGTAAGGTGATTATCGAAGTTCAAATCGATGGATCAATCGATTTACCAGCCTTGAAAGAAAAATTTGAATCAGAGAATATTCAAGTAGAAGAAATCACTCGTACTTCAGCAAAAGTCTTGTAAGAAGGGAAGCCGAAAGGCTTCTTTTTACGTGCAATAAGGGATTAGAGCAAAAGATGGAAAGAAATGATAGATTATGGTATAATAAAACGATACAACAAAGGAGTATTTATGGACATTTCAGAAATTCGTCAGAAAATTGACGCCAATCGTGAAAAATTAGCTTCTTTCAGGGGGTCTCTTTGACCTCGAAGGTTTAGAGGAAGAGATTGCCATCTTGGAAAACAAGATGACAGAACCTGATTTTTGGAACGATAATATCGCGGCCCAAAAAACGTCGCAAGAATTAAATGAATTAAAAAACACCTACAACACTTTCCACAAAATGGAAGAGTTGCAGGATGAAGTCGAAATTTTATTGGACTTTTTAGCTGAAGATGAGTCTGTGCATGAAGAATTGGTTGAACAGTTGTCAGAGCTGGATAAGATGATGACCAGTTACGAAATGACCCTTCTCTTGTCAGAACCTTATGACCATAATAATGCCATCTTGGAAATCCATCCAGGATCCGGTGGTACAGAGGCTCAAGACTGGGGTGATATGTTGCTTCGTATGTACACTCGCTATGGAAATGCTAAAGGCTTTAAAGTAGAAGTCTTGGATTACCAAGCAGGAGATGAAGCTGGTATCAAGTCAGTAACCTTATCATTTGAAGGACCTAATGCCTATGGTCTTCTCAAGTCAGAAATGGGGGTACACCGTTTGGTGCGAATTTCACCATTTGACTCTGCTAAACGTCGCCATACCTCTTTCACATCTGTAGAAGTGATGCCTGAGCTGGATGATACTATTGAAGTGGAAATCCGTGAAGATGATATCAAGATGGATACCTTCCGTTCAGGTGGTGCTGGTGGACAAAACGTCAATAAAGTTTCAACAGGGGTGCGTTTGACACACATTCCTACGGGAACTGTCGTTCAGTCAACGGTCGATCGTACCCAATATGGAAATAGAGATCGAGCTATGAAGATGTTACAGGCCAAGCTCTATCAAATGGAGCAAGAAAAGAAAGCTGCGGAAGTCGATTCCCTCAAGGGTGAGAAAAAGGAAATCACATGGGGAAGTCAAATCCGTTCTTATGTTTTCACGCCTTATACTATGGTAAAAGATCATCGAACTAGCTTTGAAGTTGCGCAGGTAGATAAGGTTATGGATGGAGACCTAGATGGTTTTATCGATGCTTATCTCAAGTGGCGAATCAGCTAAGATAGAAAGGAACTCACATGTCAATCATTGAAATGAGAGATGTTGTCAAAAAGTATGATAACGGAACGACAGCTTTGCGAGGTGTCTCAGTCACTGTTGAACCCGGGGAATTTGCCTATATCGTAGGTCCGTCAGGAGCTGGGAAATCAACCTTTATTCGTTCTTTGTATCGCGAAGTAAAAATCGAAAAAGGAAGCTTATCTGTTGCTGGTTTTAATCTGGTTAAAATTAAGAAGAAAGATGTCCCACTTCTACGTCGTAGTGTCGGGGTAGTCTTTCAGGATTACAAACTCTTGCCAAAGAAAACTGTTTATGAAAATATTGCCTATGCAATGGAAGTAATCGGTGAGAGCCGTCGTAACATCAAAAAACGTGTTATGGAAGTTTTAGACTTGGTTGGATTGAAGCATAAGGTTCGTTCTTTTCCAAATGAACTTTCGGGGGGAGAACAACAGCGTATAGCGATTGCGCGTGCCATTGTAAACAATCCAAAAGTATTGATTGCGGACGAGCCAACAGGAAATTTGGATCCGGATAATTCATGGGAAATTATGAATTTATTGGAACGCATCAATCTCCAAGGTACAACTGTCTTGATGGCTACCCACAATAGTCAGATTGTAAATACCTTGCGCCACCGTGTCATTGCCATTGAAAATGGCCGTGTCGTTCGTGACGAAGCTAAAGGAGAATATGGATACGATGATTAGTAGATTTTTTCGTCATTTATTTGAATCATTAAAAAGTTTGAAACGAAATGGCTGGATGACAGTAGCTGCTGTTAGTTCAGTTATGATTACTTTGACCTTGGTTGCAATATTTGCATCTGTTATCTTTAATACGGCTAAACTAGCTACAGATATCGAAAATAATGTCCGAGTAATGGTATACATTCGTAAGGACGTAGCTGATAATAGTGAGACGATTGAAAAAGAAGGTCAAACTGTTACAAATAACGACTACCATAAGGTATATGATGCTTTGAAAGGTATGTCAACCGTTAAAAGTGTTACGTTTTCAAGTAAAGAAGAACAATATGAAAAGTTGACAGAAACAATGGGGGACAACTGGAAAATTTTTGAAGGCGATGCCAATCCTCTCTATGATGCATATATCGTTGATACAAATACACCCAGTGATGTAAAGACGGTAGCAGAAGAGGCTAAGAAAATTGAAGGTGTATCAGAAGTTCAAGATGGTGGTGCTAATACAGAACGCTTGTTTAAGTTAGCCTCCTTTATTCGTGTCTGGGGACTAGTTATCGCGGGATTATTGATTTTCATTGCGGTGTTCTTGATTTCTAATACTATTCGTATCACCATTATTTCACGAAGCCGTGAAATTCAAATCATGCGTTTAGTAGGTGCTAAGAACGGCTATATCCGTGGACCTTTCTTGCTTGAAGGTGCCTTCATTGGTTTGCTTGGAGCAACTCTTCCGTCAGTTCTGGTATTTATTGTCTATAAAATGGTTTACCAATCGGTTAATAAGTCATTGGTTGGTCAGAACCTTTCAATGATATCACCAGAGGTATTCAGTCCACTTATGATTGCTCTATTATTTGTGATTGGAATTTTTATCGGTTCAATCGGATCAGGAATTTCAATGCGCCGATTCCTGAAAATCTAAAATAAAATAGAATTATATTTGAGGAGATTTTAATATCTCCTTTTTTACTACAAAAATTTTAGAAAAAAGTCTCCTTTTTTTTGTAAAAGCCTTTACAAAAAAAATTAAAGTGGTATAATTAAATCATAAAAGGTGCAAACGTTTTCGTAAAACGTTTGCCTAAATAAAAATAAAGGAGATTTGAATGATGAAAGATACATTCAAAAATGTCTTGTCTTTCGAATTTTGGCAAAAATTCGGTAAGGCTTTGATGGTGGTTATCGCGGTTATGCCGGCTGCTGGTTTGATGATTTCAATCGGTAAGTCTATCGTGATGATTAACCCAACCTTTGCACCACTTGTAATCACTGGTGGAATTCTTGAGCAAATTGGTTGGGGGGTTATCGGTAACCTTCACATTTTGTTTGCCCTAGCCATTGGAGGTAGCTGGGCTAAAGAACGTGCTGGTGGTGCTTTCGCCGCTGGTCTTGCCTTCATCTTGATTAACCGTATTACTGGTACAATCTTTGGTGTATCAGGTGATATGTTGAAAAATCCAGATGCTATGGTAACTACTCTATTCGGTGGTTCAATCAAAGTTGCTGATTACTTTATCAGTGTTCTTGAAGCTCCAGCCTTGAACATGGGTGTATTCGTAGGGATTATCTCAGGTTTTGTAGGGGCAACTGCTTACAACAAATACTACAATTTCCGTAAACTTCCTGATGCACTTTCATTCTTCAACGGGAAACGTTTCGTACCATTTGTAGTTATTCTTCGTTCAGCAATCGCTGCAATTCTACTTGCTGCATTCTGGCCAGTAGTTCAAACAGGTATCAATAGCTTTGGTATCTGGATTGCTAACTCACAAGAAACTGCTCCAATCCTTGCACCATTCTTGTATGGTACTTTGGAACGTTTGCTCTTGCCATTTGGTCTTCACCACATGTTGACAATCCCAATGAACTATACAGCTCTTGGTGGTACTTATGAGATTTTGACAGGTGCAGCTAAAGGTACTCAAGTATTTGGTCAAGACCCACTATGGCTTGCATGGGTAACAGACCTTGTAAACCTTAAAGGTACTGATGCTAGTCAATACCAACACTTGTTAGATACTGTTCACCCAGCTCGTTTCAAAGTTGGACAAATGATCGGTTCATTCGGTATCTTGATGGGTGTGATTGTGGCTATCTACCGTAATGTTGATGCTGATAAGAAACACAAATACAAAGGTATGATGATTGCAACAGCTCTTGCAACATTCTTAACAGGGGTTACTGAACCAATCGAATACATGTTCATGTTTATCGCAACACCTATGTATCTTGTTTACTCACTTGTTCAAGGTGCGGCCTTCGCTATGGCTGACGTAGTAAACCTACGTATGCACTCATTCGGTTCAATCGAGTTCTTGACTCGTACACCTATTGCGATTAGCGCTGGTATCGGTATGGATATCGTTAACTTCATTTGGGTAACTGTTCTCTTTGCTGTAATCATGTACTTTATCGCAAACTTCATGATTCAAAAATTCAATTACGCAACTCCAGGACGTAACGGAAACTACGAAACTGCTGAAGGTTCAGAAGAAGCTAGCAGCGAAGTGAAAGTTGCAGCAGGTTCTCAAGCTGTAAACATTATCAACCTTCTTGGTGGACGTGCAAACATCGTTGATGTTGATGCATGTATGACTCGTCTTCGTGTAACTGTAAAAGACGCTGACAAAGTCGGTGATGCAGAACAATGGAAAGCAGAAGGAGCTATGGGTCTTGTCATGAAAGGACAAGGAGTTCAAGCTATCTACGGTCCAAAAGCAGACGTATTGAAATCTGATATCCAAGATATCCTTGATTCAGGTGAAATCATTCCTGAAACTCTTCCAAGTCAAATGACAGAAGCACAACAAAACACAGTTCACTATAAAGGTCTTACTGAGGAAGTATACTCAGTAGCTGACGGTCAAGTTGTTGCTTTGGAACAAGTAAAAGATCCAGTATTTGCTCAAAAAATGATGGGTGATGGATTTGCTGTAGAACCTGCAAATGGAAACATTGTATCTCCAGTTTCAGGTACTGTATCAAGCATCTTCCCTACAAAACATGCTCTTGGTCTTGTGACTGAAGCAGGTCTTGAAGTACTTGTTCACATTGGTTTGGACACAGTAAGTCTTGAAGGAAAACCATTTACAGTTCATGTAGCAGAAGGACAAAAAGTTGCAGCAGGTGACTTACTTGTCACAGCTGACTTGGATGCTATCCGTGCAGCAGGACGTGAAACTTCAACAGTAGTTGTCTTCACAAATGGTGATGTTATTAAATCAGTTAAATTAGAACAAACAGGTTCTCTTGCAGCTAAAACAGCAGTTGCTAAAGTAGAATTGTAATATACTTGAGGTTGGAAGCTGTTTTCCAACCTCTTGTTTTAGGAGAAAAACATGAAATTTTTAACACTCAATACTCATAGCTGGATGGAAAAAGAAGCTGAGGAAAAATTCCAGCTCTTGCTTGAAGATATTCTTGAAAAAGACTATGATTTGATTTGTTTCCAAGAAATCAATCAGGAGATCACCTCGCCAGAGGTGGAGGTTAATGATCTCTATCAAGCTTTGCCAGCAGCTGAGCCTATTCATCAAGACCACTATGTTAGACTTTTGGTTGAAAAGTTGTCAGAACAAGGGAAAAATTACTACTGGACTTGGGCCTATAATCATATCGGTTATGACCGCTACCATGAAGGTGTGGCTATTTTGTCTAAAACACCTATTAAAGCCAGAGAAATTTTGGTTTCAGATGTGGATGATCCAACAGACTATCATACTCGCCGTGTTGCCCTGGCTGAAACTGTAGTTGATGGTAAGGAGTTAGCAGTTGCTAGTGTCCACCTTTCTTGGTGGGATAAAGGTTTCCAAGAAGAATGGGCACGATTTGAGGCTGTCTTGAAAGAATTGAACAAGCCACTTTTGCTTGCTGGAGATTTCAATAACCCAGCTGGTCAGGAAGGTTACCAAGCAATTTTAGCTAGTCCATTAGGCTTACAAGACGCATTTGAAGTTGCTCAAGAGAGAAGTGGTAGCTATACTGTTCCACCAGAAATTGATGGATGGAAGGGGAACACAGAACCCCTTCGAATCGACTATGTTTTTACTACCAAAGAGTTAGCGGTGGAAAATTTACATGTCGTATTTGATGGTAACAAGAGTCCACAAGTTAGTGATCACTATGGCTTGAATGCTATTTTAAACTGGAAATAATGACTGAAAAGAGGTTGGAATCACGAAATTCCAGCCTTTTTCTGACTAGAGAAGCTACTGGAAAAAGCTTAAATAAGTGAAGCTACTGAAATGGAATAAAATGTGGTATAATTGAACAGATAGATAGAATCGAGGATATTATGTCATTTACGAAATTTCAATTTAAAAAATATATTAAAGAAGCCTTGGAGGAATTAAAATTTACAACTCCAACAGAGGTGCAAGATAAGTTGATTCCGATTGTCTTGGCAGGTCGTGACCTAGTCGGTGAATCGAAAACAGGTTCAGGTAAGACTCATACTTTCTTGTTGCCGATTTTCCAGCAATTAGATGAAGCTAGCGATAGTGTACAAGCAGTGATTACGGCACCGAGCCGTGAGTTGGCTACTCAGATTTACCAAGCAGCTCGTCAGATTGCAGCCCACTCAGAAGTGGAAATTCGTGTGGTTAATTATGTGGGGGGGACAGATAAGGCTCGCCAGATTGAGAAATTAGCAAGCAACCAACCTCATATTGTTATCGGTACGCCAGGCCGTATCTATGACTTGGTTAAATCTGGTGATTTAGCTATTCACAAGGCCAAGACCTTTGTGGTCGATGAGGCAGATATGACCTTGGATATGGGATTCTTAGAAACTGTTGATAAGATTGCTGGAAGCCTTCCAAAAGACCTGCAATTCATGGTCTTCTCAGCGACTATCCCACAAAAGTTGCAACCATTCTTGAAAAAATACTTGTCAAATCCTGTTATGGAGAAAATCAAGACCAAAACGGTCATTTCTGATACCATTGATAATTGGTTGATTTCGACCAAGGGCCGAGATAAGAATGCTCAAATTTACCAGTTGACTCAGTTGATGCAACCGTATTTGGCAATGATTTTTGTCAACACTAAGACACGTGCTGATGAGTTGCATTCATATCTGACTGCTCAAGGCTTGAAGGTGGCAAAAATCCATGGGGATATTGCCCCTCGTGAGCGCAAACGTATCATGAATCAGGTGAAAAATCTGGATTTTGAGTACATTGTCGCAACAGACTTGGCAGCGCGTGGGATTGACATTGAAGGTGTCAGCCATGTCATTAATGATGCCATTCCACAAGATTTATCTTTCTTTGTGCACCGTGTTGGTCGTACTGGACGAAACGGTCTACCAGGTACGGCTATTACCCTCTATCAGCCAAGTGATGACTCGGATATTCGTGAGTTGGAGAAATTGGGAATCAAGTTTACTCCTAAGATGGTCAAAGACGGAGAATTTCAAGATACCTATGACCGTGATCGTCGTGCCAACCGTGAGAAAAAACAAGATAAACTTGATATCGAAATGATTGGTTTGGTTAAAAAGAAAAAGAAAAAAGTCAAACCAGGTTATAAGAAGAAAATTCAATGGGCGGTTGATGAAAAACGCCGCAAGACCAAGCGCGCTGAAAATCGCGCACGTGGTCGTGCAGAGCGTAAAGCAAAACGTCAAACATTTTAATAACAATTGTTGGAGTGCTGAGCTCCAATTTTTTTATTTATGAGAACGAAATATCTACATTGAAACACTACATTAAAGACTGCAAATTACGCTTAAAAATGGTATAATGATAAAGTTATATAGTCCCGATAAGATGGTAGGCATTTATCACTAATAGTTTTCCTATCAGTACTTTGTAACTCGCAAAGAATGACGGCTCTAAAGTAGTCGCTCGTCATTCAACGGTTGCCGCTATAACGCGGTCACCCTATGCGCCTTACTAGCTTCAGAAATAAAAAAGTATCGTTTTTATTTCTTTCGCGTCGTAACTCTTAGAAAATGAAAATACCTATCAGTACTTTGTAACTCTATAACACTATTTTTAAGGGGGGACATTTTTATGTCAGAACGTAAATTATTCACGTCTGAATCTGTATCTGAGGGGCATCCAGATAAGATTGCAGACCAAATTTCAGATGCGATTTTGGATGCTATTTTAGCTAAGGATCCGGAGGCGCACGTTGCTGCTGAGACAGCTGTATATACTGGATCTGTCCACGTTTTTGGTGAAATTTCTACAAATGCCTATGTGGATATTAACCGTGTGGTTCGTGATACCATTGCAGAGATTGGATATACCAATACAGAATACGGTTTTTCTGCTGAGACAGTGGGAGTACACCCATCTTTGGTGGAACAATCTCCTGACATTGCTCAAGGCGTTAACGAAGCCTTGGAGGTTCGTGGAAATGCAGACCAGGATCCACTGGACTTGATTGGTGCTGGAGATCAAGGGCTCATGTTTGGATTTGCAGTGGATGAAACAGAAGAGCTCATGCCATTGCCAATTTCACTCAGCCATAAATTGGTTCGTCGTCTGGCAGAACTTCGTAAGTCTGGTGAAATTAGCTATCTTCGCCCAGATGCTAAATCACAAGTTACAGTTGAATATGATGAAAATGACCGTCCAGTACGTGTGGACACAGTCGTGATTTCAACTCAGCACGATCCAGAAGTCAGCAACGAACAAATTCACAATGATGTCATTAACAAGGTTATCAAAGAGGTTATTCCAGCTTCTTACTTGGATGGGCAAACAAAATTCTTCATCAATCCAACTGGACGTTTTGTAATCGGTGGGCCTCAAGGGGACTCAGGTTTGACTGGTCGTAAGATTATCGTAGATACTTATGGAGGCTACTCTCGTCATGGTGGCGGTGCCTTCTCTGGTAAGGATGCGACTAAGGTGGACCGTTCTGCGTCATATGCGGCTCGTTATATTGCCAAGAATATCGTTGCAGCGGGTCTTGCTAAGAAGGCAGAAGTGCAATTGGCCTATGCCATCGGTGTTGCGCAACCTGTTTCTGTTCGTATCGATACCTTTGGTACAGGAACAGTAGCTGAAAGCAAACTTGAAAAAGCGGCTCGTCAAATCTTTGATCTTCGCCCAGCAGGAATTATCCAAATGCTGGATCTTAAGCGTCCAATTTACCGTCAAACAGCGGCTTATGGTCACATGGGACGTACAGATATTGATCTTCCATGGGAACGTTTGGATAAGGTAGATGCTTTGAAAGAAGCAGTCAAATAAAATCTTAAGAGGGGGACTTCCTCTCTTTTTTAATATACTATTTCCTTTAAAATCATTGAAATTATAGCCTTAATTTGATATGATGGTCTTATGGATAAAAGTAGAGCAAATCGTGTTGAGCATGATAAAAAGAGAATCGGTTTAATAGCCCTAGTTGCTATCTTTTCAGTAAGTATTTGTGTCCTTGGTTCAATGATTGGATACAAAATATATACAAAGCAAAGTTTTGAACAAAGGATTGAATCGCTCAAAAAAGAGAAAGATGATCAATTGAGTGAGGGAAATCAGAAAGATCATTTTCGTAAGGGTCAAGCCGAAGTGATTGCCTATTATCCTCTACAAGGGGAGCAAGTGATTTCATCTGTAGAAGAAATCATGACACAGGATATCAAGGAAAATTTGGAAGACAAGGAAAATCTGGTTTTTTATTATACGGAGAAACAGGATTCGACTTTAAAAGGGATTGTCAACCGAAGTGTGATGAAACAAGTCTATGATTTAACTTCGTCAAAAGTTGAAGAAACTGAAAAAACTAGTCTAGCGAAAGTGCATTTGACAGAAGACGGTAAACCTTTTACCCTTGATCAACTATTTTCAGATGCTAGTAAGGCCAAAGAGAAACTGATAAAAGAACTGACTTCTTTTTTACAGGATAAGAAATTGGAGCAAGAAAAGATTGATCAAGTTGTTAAAGGTTTCTCTGGCCAAGACTTGTCTGCATGGAACTTTGATTATAAGGATAGTCAGATTATCCTTTATCCAAGTCAATCAGTGGAAAATCTAGACGAGATTGCTTTGCCAGTATCTAGTTTCTTTGAGGTCATTCAGTCCTCTTATCTATTAGATAAGGATGCTGAACTTTACAAGGCTTATTATGAAAAGAAAAATCGTAAAGTAGTAGCCTTGACTTTTGATGATGGCCCGAATCCTGCAACGACAAATCAAGCCTTAGATACTCTCTCTAAGTATGGTATTAAGGCAACTTTCTTTGTTTTGGGTAAAAATGTTTCTGGAAATGAAGAGATTTTGAAGCGCATGAAATCAGATGGACATGTCATTGGAAACCATAGTTGGAGCCATCCAGTTCTTTCAAAACTTTCGCTTGATGAAGCCAAAAAACAAATAACTGATACTGAGGATGCGCTAACTAAAGTGTTGGGCTCTAGTTCTAAACTCATGCGTCCACCTTATGGAGCCATTACAGACGACATTCGCAATGGCCTTGATTTGAGCTTTATTATGTGGGATGTGGATAGTCTGGACTGGAAGAACAAAAATGAAGCAGCGATTTTGACAGAAATTCAACGAGAAGTCAAGAATGGTTCTATTATTCTCATGCATGATATCCATGCTGAGACGGTCAATGCTCTACCGAAGGTTATTGACTATTTGAAAGGTCAAGGTTATGACTTTGTGACCATTCCAGATTTGTTAGATACTCGTCTTAAAGCTCACCAGCTCTATTACGACCGCAATCAATAATACACAAAATCTAAAGAGATAAGTTTTCCTTGAAAATTTGGCTCTTTGGATTTTCTTCTAATTTAGAAAGGAAAAAAATGAAATCTTATACTTTAAACAATGGCGTTACAATTCCAGTTCTAGGATTTGGAACCTGGAAAGCTGAGAATGGAGAAATTGCCTACCAAGCAGTTTTGGAGGCTTTAAAGGCAGGCTATCACCATATCGATACGGCTGCCATCTATAAAAACGAAGAAAGCGTTGGTCGTGCTATTCAAGATAGTGGGATTCCTAGGGAGGAAATTTTTGTAACCAGCAAACTCTGGAATACAAACCACACCTATGAGCAAGCTCGTCAGGCTTTTGAAGAGTCTTTAGAGAAGCTGGGTTTGAATTATTTGGATTTGTATTTGATTCATTGGCCAAATCCAAAACCACTCAGAGAAAATAACCACTGGAAAATCCGAAATTCAGAAGTTTGGAGAGCGATGGAGGATCTTTACCTAGAAGGTAAAATCCGTGCTATCGGAGTTAGTAATTTCCTTCCCAAGCATTTGGATGCCTTGCTTGAAACAGCAAAAATTCTTCCAGCGGTCAATCAAGTTCGTTTGGCTCCAGGTGTGTATCAAGAGGAAGTCGTTGATTACTGTCGAGAAAAAGGAATCTTATTGGAAGCTTGGGGACCTTTTGGTCAGGGAGAACTGTTTGATAGCAAGGAAGTCCAAGAAATCGCAGCAAATCACGAAAAATCGGTTGCCCAGATAGCCTTGGCCTGGAGCTTAGCAGAAGGATTTTTACCACTTCCAAAATCTGTCACTGCGTCTCGTATTCAGGCTAATCTTGATTGCTTTGCAATTGAACTGAGTCATGAGGAGCGAGAAACCTTAAAAACGATAGCTGTCCAGTCGGGTGCTCCACGAGTTGATGATATGGATTTCTAGAAAATCATAAAAAGAATTGTACATTCTTCTGATTTTTGATATAATAGTCTGCAGGAAAGAAAGTCTTATGGCGTTCTTCAAGCGAGCTTGGGATAGTGGGAGCCAAGTAGGGCAAAATAAAGTGCTGGCGCTTTCTGTAGTATTTTCAAAAACAATGAAGTAATAAATTAGGGTGGAACCGCGTTTCTGACGCCCCTAGTCGCGAGGCTTGGGTGTTGAAATTCGGTTCTTTTTGAATTTCGTCTAATACCTAAGTGGAAAGGAGTATCATGCTTAAAGGATCTTGTTTATGTAAAGCAGTCACCTACACTTTAGATGAAGAATTGTCGGAAATAGTTTTTTGCCATTGCTCATTCTGTCGGAAAGTAACTGCGTCAGCCTATACAGTTAATGCTAAAGTTAGCAGCAAAAATCTGGTATTGTATGGAAAAGAGAAGTTGGTTACCTTTAGTTCTTCTCCAGGAAAACAGCGTTATTACTGCCAGAACTGTCACAGTCAAATTTTCACTACTCAAGAAAATATACCAGAAGTTTGTGCTTTGAAATTAGGAACAATAGATGAATGCGATCAGAATTTACAAACTGTTCCCAAACGTCATATTTTTCAGGACCCAGCTTTTTCTTGGTTGCTTGATAAATAAATTTAAAAAGATCATATAGATAAAAGGAGAAAACAATGTCTAAAAAATTGACTTTCCACTGCGTCAGTGGCAGAAACCTCCTTATAGTCGGACTGCCCCACGCTCAGTACTAGAGTGCCTGAGCTAGACGCAGTACTAACTCGTCTTACCTCGTATGATCGACGAGGCAGACTCGTGTCGCAAGTAATGTATATAAAAAGGAGTAAACAATGTCTAAGAAATTAACATTTCAAGAAATTATTTTGACTTTGCAACAATTTTGGAATGACCAGGGTTGTATGCTTATGCAGGCTTATGACAACGAAAAAGGTGCGGGAACAATGAGTCCTTACACTTTCCTTCGTGCTATTGGTCCTGAGCCATGGAATGCGGCTTATGTAGAGCCATCACGCCGTCCTGCTGACGGTCGCTACGGGGAAAACCCTAACCGTCTTTACCAACACCACCAATTCCAAGTAGTTATGAAACCTTCTCCATCAAATATTCAAGAGCTTTACCTTGAGTCTTTGGAAAAATTGGGTATCAATCCTTTGGAACACGATATTCGTTTCGTTGAGGATAACTGGGAAAATCCATCAACTGGTTCAGCTGGTCTTGGTTGGGAAGTTTGGCTTGACGGGATGGAAATCACTCAGTTTACTTATTTCCAACAAGTCGGTGGATTGGCGACTGGCCCTGTGACTGCTGAAGTTACTTATGGTTTGGAACGCTTGGCTTCTTATATCCAAGAGGTTGACTCTGTCTATGATATCGAATGGGCTGATGGTGTAAAATACGGAGAAATCTTTATCCAGCCTGAGTACGAGCATTCAAAATATTCATTTGAAATTTCGGATCAAGAAATGTTGCTTGAAAACTTTGATAAGTTTGAAAAAGAAGCTGGTCGTGCCTTGGAAGAAGGCTTGGTTCACCCTGCCTATGATTATGTTCTCAAATGTTCACACACCTTTAACCTCCTTGACGCGCGTGGTGCCGTTTCTGTAACCGAACGCGCGGGCTATATCGCTCGTATCCGTAACTTGGCTCGTATCGTAGCCAAAACCTTTGTCGCAGAACGCAAACGCCTAGGCTACCCACTTTTGGATGAAGAAACAAGAGCTAAACTCTTAGCAGAAGACGCAGAATAGTGGGTAATACTGTGCTCTAAAATCGTTAGAGGCAAGTCGAAGACTTGCTAGAGGGATATGCACCGCTGTACTGTTATGTGGGTATTTTTGAAACCTTATACTCTTCGAAAATCAAATTCAAACCACGTCAGCTTAACCTTGCCGTACTCAAGTACAGCCTACGGCTAGCTTCCTAGTTTGCTCTTTGATTTTCATTGAGTATTAGGTTCAAAAATCAGTCAGCTAAATCCACTTTGATGAGACTGTTGGAAATCTTGATCAATTTTGCATTAGATTTCCCTACAGATTCACAAAGTTAGTTATCGACGTCCCCAGTACCTAAGGTGCATATCAAAAAAGATTGAAGAAAATGTAAAGGAAAAAACATGACAAAAAACTTATTAGTAGAACTCGGTCTTGAAGAATTACCAGCCTATGTTGTCACACCAAGTGAAAAACAACTAGGCGAAAAAATGGCAGCCTTCCTAAAGGAAAATCGCTTGTCTTTTGAAGCTATTCAAACCTTCTCAACACCACGTCGTTTGGCTGTTCGTGTGACTGGTCTTGCAGATAAACAGTCTGATTTGACAGAAGATTTCAAGGGTCCAGCAAAGAAAATTGCCTTGGATAGTGATGGGAACTTCACCAAAGCAGCTCAAGGATTTGTCCGTGGGAAAGGCTTGACGGTTGAAGATATCGAATTCCGTGAAATCAAGGGTGAAGAATATGTCTATGTCACTAAGGAAGAAGTTGGTCAAGCAGTTGAAGCCATTGTTCCAGGTGTTGTGGATGTCTTGAAGTCATTGACTTTCCCTGTCAGCATGCACTGGGCTGGAAATAGCTTTGAATACATTCGTCCTGTTCACACTTTAACCGTTCTTTTGGATGAGCAAGAATTTGATTTGGATTTCCTTGATATCAAGGGCGGTCGTGTGAGCCGTGGTCATCGTTTCTTGGGACAAGAAACTAAGATTCAGTCATCCTTGAGCTATGAAGAAGATCTTCGTAAGCAGTTTGTAATCGCGGATCCTCGTGAACGTGAGCAAATGATTGTTGACCAAATCAAAGCAATCGAAGCTGAACACAGTGTACGTATCGAAATTGATGCGGACTTGCTTAATGAAGTCTTGAACTTGGTTGAATACCCAACTGCCTTTATGGGAAGTTTTGATGCCAAATATCTTGAAGTTCCAGAAGAAGTTTTGGTGACTTCAATGAAAGAACACCAACGTTACTTTGTTGTTCGTGATCAAGATGGAAAACTCTTGCCAAACTTCATTTCTGTTCGTAACGGAAATGCAGAGCATTTGGAAAATGTTATCAAAGGAAATGAAAAAGTCTTGGTAGCTCGTTTAGAAGACGGTGAATTCTTCTGGCGTGAAGACCAAAAATTGGTGATTTCAGACCTTGTTGAAAAATTAAACAATGTCACCTTCCATGAGAAGATTGGTTCCCTTCGTGAACACATGATTCGTACGGGTAAAATCGCTGTACTTTTGGCAGAAAAAGCTGGCTTGTCAGTGGATGAAACAGTTGACCTAGCTCGTGCAGCAGCCATTTACAAGTTTGACTTGTTGACAGGTATGGTTGGTGAATTTGACGAGCTTCAAGGAATTATGGGTGAGAAATATGCCCTTCTTGCTGGTGAAACTCCAGCAGTCGCAGCTGCTATTCGTGAACACTATATGCCTACATCAGCTGAAGGAGAGCTTCCAGAGAGCAAGGTAGGTGCAGTGCTTGCCATTGCAGACAAATTGGATACGATTTTGAGTTTCTTCTCAGTAGGCTTGATTCCATCAGGATCTAATGACCCTTATGCCCTTCGTCGTGCAACTCAAGGTGTGGTTCGTATCTTGGATGCCTTTGGTTGGCACATTGCTATGGATGAGCTGATTGATAGCCTTTATGCATTGAATTTTGACAGCTTGACTTATGTAAATAAAGCTGAAGTTATGGACTTTATCAAGGCTCGTGTTGATAAGATGATGGGTTCTACACCAAAAGATATCAAGGAAGCCGTTCTTGCAGGATCAAACTTTGTTGTGGCGGATATGTTGGAAGCAGCAAGCGCTCTCGTGGAAGCAAGCAAGGAAGATGACTTTAAGCCATCTGTTGAATCACTTTCTCGTGCCTTTAACTTGGCTGAGAAGGCAGAAGGAGTTGCTACAGTTGATTCAACACTATTTGAAAATGACCAAGAAAAAGCCTTGGCAGAAGCAGTAGAAACACTTGCTTTATCAGGATCTGCAAGTCAACAATTGAAACAACTCTTTGCACTTAGCCCAGTTATTGATGCTTTCTTTGAGAATACCATGGTAATGGCAGAAGATCAGGCTGTCCGTCAAAATCGTTTGGCTATCTTGTCTCATTTAACTCAAAAAGCAGCTAAACTTGCTCGTTTTAACCAAATTAACACTAAATAAAATTTGATAAACGGACTTTATCTTATCACAAAGGAGAAGAAATGGATCAGAAAAAAATTGATCGTATCAACGAGCTTGCTAAAAAGAAAAAAGCAGAAGGCTTGACACCAGAAGAAAAAGTGGAACAAGCTAAACTACGTGAGGAGTACATCGAAGGTTATCGTCGCTCTGTTCGTCACCACATTGAGGGAATCAAAATTGTGGATGAAGAAGGAAACGATGTTACACCAGAAAAACTACGCCAAGTTCAACGTGAAAAAGGATTACATGGTCGTAGTCTTGATGACCCAAATTCATAATAATACTCTTCGAAAATCAAATTCAAACCACGTCAGCTTCACCTTGCCGTACTTAAGTACAGCCTGCGGCTAGCTTCCTAGTTTGCTCTTTGATTTTCATTGAGTATAAGTATTCTTTCTTTTAACAAAGATAGATGAAATAATAACCAAAAGACTAGCAGTTTTTGTCTGCTAGTCTTTTTTCGCTAAAAAAGGAACCAATATGGTTCCCAAAACTATTATTAGTTACTTGCGCCAGATGTAGCGTCTGCGCCACCACCGTGGCCTCCAGCATCACCTGCATCAGAAGCTCCAGATGTAGCATCTGCATCGCCGTGACCATGTCCGCCAGCAGGAGCTGCAGCATTTCCACCAACTAGACGTTGACCAGTTGTATTAAGGTACCAGTCAAGCCATGGTTGGAAATTAAAGATGATTTCATTGATTCCAGCATATGAACCATCTGGATAGTACATTGCTTGGTAATTATGGGTATTAATAACACCTTCAGGTGTTCCTGGTACAATTGTACGGACATATTCTTGGTCCCCATTACGCAATACGCCGACAACCCATTCAACGTTTTTCATTCTAGAATCTGGCAATGTACCGTGTACTGTTCCTAATCTATTTCCTGATTGAGCACGGACACGTTTACCAAACATTGTATCTGGGTCTTGGTGTGCGTTATTAAAGTACAAGAATTGATTATTATCATCTGCAAATGTCAATTCAAATGGCATTGCTTTCAAGAACATGTCAAGTTGGTTAACTGTCAAGATACCGTGGTCTAATTTAACGTAAGTATCTCCAGAAACAGCTCCAACAAGTTCAGCAGCTTTTTCTACCCATTCAGGATCATCTGGATCAACACCTTGGATAGTAGTTGCAATTGAATTTGTACAATATAAATCTTCTGGCTCAATTGGTTTTGGTTTTTTCAATTTTGAAACGACTCCCACATATTTTACAAAGTTGTCCAAGCATGTTTCAAGGAAATTAACAGTTCCTTCATTCGTGATATTTCCATTAACATCAAAAGCTTCTTTAGCTTTACCAAGAAGGAATTCATTTCCTGGAAGAGTGTAGGCATTGACACCTGGAGCGTCAAGAATCTTACGAAGGTGAACTTGGGCACGAGAAGTACCTTGGTCGTAGTAAGAAGCTCCCACAATCATGACTGGTTTGTTTTCAAATGGATGAACCTCGTATGAAAGCCATTCAAGAACTGATTTAAGAGAAGCTGAGATTGTGTGGTTGTGCTCAGGAGTAGCAATAATGACACCATCAGCACGCGTAATTCTGTTATACAAGAGACGCAATTGGAAGCTTTCGTCCCATTTTTCGTCTTGGTTAAACATTGGAACTTCATCAATTTCGAGAACTTCTAATTCAAATTTGAGTTTGAAGTGACGACGGATGAATTCCAAGAGTTTACGGTTATATGATTGATCGTAGTTTGATCCTACAAGTCCAACAAATTTCATTCTTTTTGGTCTCCTATCTTACAAATTTTCCCAGTCAAAGTCTTCAGCATCTTTGCGAAGTAGGGCTTGTGCGTTGCGCAATTTTTCTGTAATTTTTACAAAGATACGGAAGTCGTCAAAAGTGGCATCTAATTTTTTGATAACATCAAGATCCACTAGATCTCCACTTGGATTGAAGGCTTGAAGAGAATGTGAAAGCAAGAATTCATCTGGAAGGACACTTGCTTTGATTTCTGGGGCATTCAAGATTTGGCGAAGTTGTAATTGGGCACGTGATGAACCAAGCGTACCATATGAAGCACCTGTAATCATGATTGGTTTGTTCAAAAGTGGATAGATACCATAAGACAACCAAGCAAGAGCGCTCATCAAAACAGCTGGGATAGAGTGGTCATACTCAGGAGTACCAATAATAACGCCATCTGCCTCTTCAATTTTAGCAGCAATTTCTAAAATTTCAGCAGGTACTTGCTTGTCAGCTGGTTTGTTGAAGACAGGAATGTCTTTAATTTCAACAAGTTCAATTTCAGCTTTTTCAGCAAAGTGTTTTTGCATGTATTGAAGCAATTGGCGGTTTGTAGAACGTTTTGAATTTGTTCCAACAATAGCAATAAGTTTTAACATGAGATTTCCTTTCTCTTTTTACATAATACAATTTTAAAACTCCATTGAAACATTTGTTTCTATAGAGTAGGAATTCCTGAAGAACAGCTTAGGTGACCTTCCTTATCGATGAGGATAGCTTCGATGCCCTCCAAACTTTCGACTTGCCAGAGGATAGAAGCAGGTCTTTCTCCAAATAGACGAGTTGTCCAGATTTCACCATCAACTGATTTATCAGAGATGATTGTTAGACTCGCTAGTTCCGTTTCAACAGGATAACCTGTTTGGCTGTCAAAAATATGATGGTAATCTTTTCCATCGACAGTCAGGTGACGTTCATAAATGCCTGAAGTCACGACAGATTTATTGACAACAGGGATGGTCATTAAGTGATTTCCCCTCGGATTGGCTGGGTCTTGAATCCCAATTCGCCAAGGCTGATCCCCTCTTGCCTGATTTTTTCCAATAGTCAGGATATTCCCTCCCAGATTGATCAAGGCAGATGTCACTCCCTCTTTTCTCAGAAATTGAGCAACTTTATCCGCACTATAACCCTTGGCTAAACAACCTAGGTCTATCTTCATTCCTTTCTGTTTTAGAAACACAGTAGAAGTAGAAGAATCTAACTCGATATAATGAGGATTGATTAAAGGTAGAACCGATTCAATTTCTTGAGGCTGGGCAACTTTGGCATCTGAAAAACCGATACGCCAGGTTTGAATCAAGGGACCAATGCTGATATTGAGATGGCTAGATGGCGCGAGGCTATGCTCTAATCCAAGTGAAATCAGTTCGAACAGGTCTGGATGAACCTTGACGGGGGCTATTCCAGCTTGATGATTGATTTCCATCAACTCAGATTCTTGGCTATTGGCATTGAAGCGGTATTCGAGCTCTCTGAGTAAATCAAAGGATTTCTGGATCAAGCTATCGGCTCGCTCATCTACTAATGAAATAGTGATAGTAGTCCCCATTAGCCGTTCGGAATGTGAACTAAGAGGCAAGCTACCAACTCCTTTCTCTTATGAAAAGAAGGCTGAAATATAGTAAATTTATATTAAATTTAACCCCTTACATTTTCTTTCCATGATACTAGCATACCATAAAGTCAGCGTTTTCACAAATAAAATTTGTAAACTTGTCAAGAAATATGCTCAGAAAAAAAGAGTAATTGTAAGAAAGACTGATAAAATACAGATTATTTACATTTTTTTACAAAAAAATCGGGAAAATTAACTAAACTCTTGTAAACGCTAACAGTAAATGTTATACTAGAAGAGTAAATTTAAAATTGAAGGTAGGAATTTTTCTATGAGTAAAATCGTTGTAGTTGGTGCTAACCACGCTGGTACAGCATGTATTAATACTATGTTGGATAATTTTGGAAATGAGAACGAAATCGTTGTATTTGACCAGAACTCTAACATCTCTTTCCTAGGATGTGGAATGGCTCTTTGGATTGGTGAACAAATTGACGGTGCTGAAGGCTTGTTCTATTCTGATAAAGAAAAATTGGAAGCTAAAGGTGCTAAGGTATACATGAATTCACCAGTTCTTTCAATCGACTATGATAACAAAGTAGTTACAGCAGAAGTTGAAGGGAAAGAGCACAAAGAATCATACGATAAATTGATTTTCGCTACAGGTTCTACACCAATCTTGCCACCAATCGAAGGTGTTGAAATTGTTAAAGGAAACCGTGAATTTAAAGCAACTCTTGAAAATGTACAATTCGTTAAATTGTACCAAAATGCTGAAGAAGTGATTCATAAATTGGCTGACAAGAGCCAACACCTTGACCGTATCGCCGTTGTTGGTGGTGGATACATCGGTGTTGAACTTGCTGAAGCTTTTGAGCGTCTTGGAAAAGAAGTTGTCCTTGTTGACATCGTAGATACTGTCTTGAACGGATACTACGACAAAGACTTCACTCAAATGATGGCGAAGAACTTGGAAGACCACAACATCCGCTTGGCGCTTGGTCAAACTGTTAAAGCAATTGAGGGTGACGGTAAAGTTGAACGCTTGATTACTGATAAAGAAACTTTCGATGTGGATATGGTTATCCTTGCAGTTGGTTTCCGTCCAAACACAGCCCTTGCTGATGGAAAAATTGAACTCTTCCGTAACGGTGCCTTCCTTGTAGACAAGAAACAAGAAACATCTATCCCAGGCGTTTACGCAGTAGGTGACTGTGCGACTGTTTATGACAACGCTCGTAAAGACACTAGCTACATCGCTCTTGCTTCAAATGCTGTTCGTACTGGTATCGTTGGTGCATACAACGCTTGTGGACATGAATTGGAAGGAATTGGTGTTCAAGGTTCAAATGGTATCTCAATCTACGGTCTTCACATGGTTTCAACTGGTTTGACTCTTGAAAAAGCGAAAGCTGCTGGTTACAATGCAACTGAAACAGGCTTTAACGATCTTCAAAAACCAGAATTTATGAAGCATGACAACCATGAAGTAGCTATTAAGATTGTCTTTGACAAAGATAGTCGTGAAATTCTTGGTGCACAAATGGTTTCACACGATTCTGCAATCAGCATGGGAATCCACATGTTCTCACTTGCTATCCAAGAGCATGTAACAATTGATAAATTGGCATTGACAGACCTATTCTTCTTGCCACACTTCAACAAACCATACAACTACATCACAATGGCTGCACTTACAGCTGAAAAATAATATTTGATGAACTATCTGGCCTTAAGTTGAGGTCAGATAGTTTTTTAGTCAATCTGTACCCATACAATTATATTTTTTCTATCTTGTGTTTCATTCTAATCTAACTTAAAATGAAATGGTAGCTACCAATACAAATGATGAGGATAAAATAAATGACTGAAAATCGTTATGAATTGAATAAAAACTTGGCGCAGATGCTCAAGGGCGGTGTTATCATGGATGTGCAAAATCCTGAACAAGCCCGTATTGCAGAGGCTGCTGGTGCGGCAGCCGTGATGGCCTTGGAGCGGATTCCAGCCGATATCCGTGCAGCTGGTGGGGTTTCCCGCATGAGTGACCCAAAGATGATTAAGGAAATCCAAGAAGCGGTTAGCATTCCAGTGATGGCCAAGGTCAGAATAGGCCATTTTGTTGAAGCTCAGATTTTAGAGGCTATCGAAATTGACTATATCGATGAGAGTGAAGTTCTATCTCCAGCTGACGACCGTTTCCATGTGGATAAGAAAGAATTCCAAGTTCCTTTTGTATGTGGGGCTAAGGACCTGGGAGAAGCTTTGCGTCGTATCGCTGAAGGTGCTTCTATGATTCGTACCAAAGGAGAACCGGGTACGGGGGATATCGTCCAAGCTGTTCGTCATATGCGTATGATGAATCAGGAAATTCGCCGCATTCAAAACCTACGTGAGGACGAACTTTATGTTGCTGCTAAGGACTTACAAGTCCCTGTAGAATTGGTTCAATACGTCCATGAGCATGGAAAATTGCCAGTTGTAAACTTTGCTGCTGGAGGTGTTGCAACACCAGCAGATGCCGCGCTGATGATGCAATTAGGGGCAGAAGGTGTATTTGTCGGTTCAGGTATTTTCAAGTCAGGAGATCCTGTTAAACGAGCGAGTGCCATTGTCAAAGCGGTAACCAATTTCCGAAATCCTCAGATCCTAGCTCAAATCTCTGAAGATCTAGGAGAAGCCATGGTGGGTATTAATGAAAATGAAATCCAAATTCTCATGGCTGAGCGAGGGAAATAGATGAAAATTGGAATATTGGCCTTGCAAGGTGCCTTTGCAGAACATGCAAAAGTGCTAGATCAATTAGGTGTCGAGAGTGTTGAAATCAGAAATCTAGATGATTTTCAGAAACATCAGAGTGATTTGTCGGGATTGATATTACCTGGTGGAGAATCTACAACCATGGGCAAGCTCTTACGTGAGCAGGACATGCTGATTCCCATTCGAGAAGCCATTCTATCTGGCTTACCAGTGTTTGGGACCTGTGCAGGTTTAATTTTGCTGGCTAAGGAAATTACTTCTCAGGAAGAGAGTCATCTAGGAACTATGGATATGGTAGTCGAGCGCAATGCCTATGGGCGCCAACTAGGAAGTTTCTATACGGAAGCAGAATGTAAGGGAGTTGGCAAGATTCCGATGACCTTTATTCGCGGGCCGATTATCAGTAGTGTTGGAGAAGATGTAGAAATTCTAGCAACAGTTGACAATCAAATCGTTGCAGCCCAAGAAAAAAATATGCTGGTAACTTCCTTTCATCCAGAATTGACTGATGATGTAAGCTTGCACCAGTACTTTATCAATATGTGTAAAGAAAAAAGTTGAGAAAAATTCTCAACTTTTTTACATATAATAAACAATGGCAATGTATTGGAGGGCAGATGCTGCTAGGATAAAGAGATGCCAAATCATGTGGAAATAAGGTTTTTTCTTGGCGTAAAATCCAGCTCCAACTGTATAACAGAGTCCGCCAGTTACCATGAGACTCCAGAAAATTGGCGTTGTTTGACTGATAATGGCAGGAATGATAGCCAGAACCAACCAGCCCATAATCAGGTAAAGAGCAAGGCTAAATTTCTCATTGACTTTTTTAGCAAAGATTTTATAGAGAATACCAAAGATGGTCGTTCCCCACTGGATAGCAATAATCAGATAGCCAAACCAGTTATTCATCAAAGTCAGTACGACAGGTGTATAAGAGCCAGCAATAGCAACATAAATCATAGAATGGTCAATGATTCGCAAGACATATTTGTGGGTCGAACCATAGGCCATAGAGTGATAAATGGTGGATGATAGGAACATGAGAAAGAGACTAATAACGAAAATGGAAACGCCGATAGAGGATAAAAATCCGTGTGTCTCATAACTATAGGTTGATGAAATAGGCAGTAAGATGAGCATGATGACTGCACCTACGGCATGGGTCACACTATTAGCAATCTCTTCTCCGAAACTGAGTTGTTTGCTGAGTTTAAGACTAGTGTTCATTGGATTACCTCCTCTTGAGTATGATCGATTAAGGCTAGGGTTTGATGATAGAGTTTAACGGTTTGGCAGCTGGTTTGGATAATGGGGTTAGCTGGGTCAATTCCTTGGTTCATGTAGTCCACAAAAGCATCGTAGAGTTGGTCTGAACTTGCTTGAGTTTGGAGAGTATTAAGTGTCTGAGCTATTTCTTGAATAGAGAATACCGACTTGAGGGTTGTGATAGCAATCAAACGGGCAATCTGTTGGCGTTGGTATTTTTTCTTATCAGGCTTTGTCAGGTAACCATGTTTCACATAATTGTTGACCATGGATGCTGTTAGGCCCTTGTCTTTATCAGGAGAGATAGGGGCGCAGACCTGATTGACATAGAGTAAAACCTGGTCTAGATAGAGGTCAATGTTTGGAATTTCTGCCCATTTTGGGTAGGAAAAGGTAGTTTTCATTTTCAACTCCTTTTTATCTAGTTTTAATAACTAGATTATAAAATAATAAAAACGGGAAGTCAAGTTTTAACTGCTTGTAGAAAGACTTAAATTATGCTATGATGGGAGAAACTAGTCAGAAATGAGGAGAAAAGATGGAGATTCGTTTAGCTTTTCCAAATGAAGTAGATGCCATCATGCAGGTGATGGAGGATGCTAAAAAAAGTTTAGCGGCTGCTGGTAGTGACCAATGGCAAAGTGGTTATCCAAATGCAGATGTTATCATAGATGATATTATCTCAGGGCAAGCCTACGTAGCCTTGGAAGAAGGAGAACTACTAGCTTATGCTGCTGTAACCAAGAGTCCAGAGGTAGCCTATGAAGCCATTTATGAAGGAAACTGGCAAGCTGGGGAGTCAGAGTACCTAGTCTTTCACCGTATTGCTGTGGCAGCAGATGTCCAGGGACAAGGAGTTGCTCAAACCTTTTTAGAGGGCTTGATTGAAGGTTTTGACTATCTAGATTTTCGCTCAGATACGCATGCTGAAAATAAGGTTATGCAACATATTTTTGAAAAACTTGGTTTTAAACGGGTTGGAAAGGTGCCGGTTGATGGGGAACGCTTGGCCTATCAAAAATTGAAGAAATAATGCAAAAGAAGTATGCAAAAATTCTCTACTCTTCGCCAATTGGCTCTTTTTCTCTTGTAGCTGATGACCATTATTTGTATGGAATTTGGATGCAAAAACAGAAGCATTTTGAGAGGGGATTAGGGGATGAAACGATAGAGGAAGTTGTTAGTCATCCTATCTTAGACCCAGTTATTGCTTGCTTAGATGATTACTTTAAAGGCAAGTCTCAGGATTTATCCAACTTGCCCTTGGCTCCACTCGGAACAAATTTTGAAAAGCGAGTTTGGTCCTATTTACAGGAAATTCCTTATGGTCAGACAGTGACCTATGGACAAATAGCGAAAGACCTACAAGTGGCTTCTGCTCAAGCAATTGGTGGAGCAGTAGGACGCAATCCTTGGTCTATCCTAGTACCTTGTCATCGGGTGCTGGGAGCGGACAAGCGTTTGACAGGTTATGCTGCAGGAGTGGAAAAGAAAGCTTGGCTCTTGGAGCATGAAGGCGCAGATTTTAAAGATATAAAATAGAAAGTGAAAGACATGTTAGAATTTATCGAATATCCAAAATGTTCAACTTGTAAAAAAGCAAAACAAGAATTAAACCAACTCGGTGTGGACTACAAAGCCGTTCATATCGTCGAAGAAACACCTAGCCAAGAAGTCATTTTAAACTGGCTAGAAACCTCGGGTTTTGAGTTGAAGCAATTTTTCAACACCAGTGGAATCAAATACCGTGAATTGGGGCTGAAAGATAAGGTAGGAAGTCTGTCAAACCAAGAAGCAGCTGAGTTGCTAGCAAGCGACGGAATGTTGTTAAAACGCCCCATTTTAGTAGAAAATGGAACTGTTAAGCAAATCGGTTATCGAAAACCTTATGAAGAATTGGGATTGAAATAGTTTTTACTTATCTCTTTGATAGATAAAATATATAACCTCCCTGTTTCAAAGTATGATAAACTAGTAGGTAGATAAAGTCTGTATCTGACCGTAGCAAATAATTTCATTGACGGCAGAAGTATGGTAGAATGAATCATTATCAGGAGAGGATGTTTTTATGAATGTTACAACGATTTTAGCATCAGATTGGTACCAAAACTTGATGCAATTGATTCCGGATGGCAAGCTTTTTAGCTTGCGTTCGGTCTTTGATGGAATTCCGAGAATTGTCCAACAACTTCCAACAACGATTATGTTGACCATTGGTGGTGCTCTTTTTGGCTTGGTTTTGGCACTTCTTTTTGCCATTGTGAAAATCAATCGTGTCAAAATTTTATATCCCTTGCAGGCCTTCTTTGTTAGTTTCTTAAAAGGGACACCGATTTTGGTGCAACTCATGTTGACCTACTACGGAATTCCTTTGGCTTTGAAAGCTCTCAATCAGCAATGGGGAACTGGTTTCAATATCAATGCGATTCCAGCCGCTGCTTTTGCGATTGTCGCCTTTGCTTTCAATGAAGCAGCTTATGCGAGTGAAACCATTCGTGCAGCCATTCTCTCAGTCAATCCTGGTGAGATTGAGGCGGCACGCAGTCTGGGTATGACCCGAGCACAAGTTTATCGTCGCGTAATTATTCCAAATGCAGCCGTTGTGGCAACTCCAACCTTAATCAATTCCCTCATCGGCTTGACCAAAGGAACTTCCCTAGCCTTTAGTGCGGGTGTTGTGGAAGTATTTGCCCAAGCTCAGATTCTGGGTGGAGCTGATTATCGTTACTTTGAGCGCTTCATCTCCGTTGCCCTTGTTTATTGGGTAGTCAATATCGGAATTGAAAGCCTCGGTCGTTTCATCGAGAGAAAAATGGCTATTTCTGCACCCGATACAGTGCAAACAGATGTGAAAGGAGACCTTCGTTAATGATTAAGATTTCGAATTTAAGCAAATCCTTTTCAGGACAGACTGTCTTGGATCATCTGGACTTAGATATTCAAAAAGGGGAAGTTGTAGCCTTGATTGGTTCTTCAGGAGCTGGAAAATCAACTTTTCTTCGTAGTCTCAATTATCTTGAAACTCCTGACAGTGGATCAATTCAGATTGATGATTTCTCAGTTGATTTTTCTAAAATCACTCAGGAAGAAATCCTGGCCCTACGCCGCAAGCTGTCCATGGTTTTCCAACAGTTTAATTTGTTTGAACGACGTACAGCACTTGATAATGTGAAAGAAGGCTTAGTTGTTGTCAAGAAATTATCTGATCAAGAAGCGACTAAGATTGCCAAGGAAGAGTTGGCTAAGGTTGGGCTTTCTGACCGTGAAAACCATTACCCTCGACATTTATCAGGTGGACAAAAGCAACGGGTTGCCTTAGCGCGTGCCCTTGCCATGAAACCAGATGTATTGCTGTTAGACGAACCAACTTCAGCCCTTGACCCAGAATTGGTCGGAGAAGTAGAAAAATCTATCGCAGATGCTGCTAAGTCAGGTCAGACCATGATTTTGGTTAGTCATGACATGTCCTTTGTAGCTCAAGTTGCGGATAAGATTCTCTTCCTAGATAAGGGGAAAATCATTGAGTCTGGAACACCGGATGAGATTATCCACCATCCTAAAGAAGAGCGAACAAAAGAATTCTTCGCTAGTTACAAACGGACGTATATTTGATATAATAGATAAAGGAAAACTCAGTTAGCTGGACTAGCTGAGTTTACTCTTTAAAAAAGATAGAAATGAGAGAAATCATGCTACTGCAACTATTTTCTTTATATTTCGAGAGTTTGATCTTGACCACCATCCTCGTCCTGATTTTTTTAGGGATTTGGATTGGACTGAGAGCCATGTCGGGAGTGGATAAGACAGCCAAGGCTCGCCAAGCCCATCTCTATGATATGATTATGATTGGTGTCTTGGTTGTTCCAGTATTATCCTTTGCGGTTATGAGTTTAATTCTTGTTTTCAAGGCATAATCCTTGCTTGATTGACAAGAAAGAGTTAGAATAAAGATAGTTACAACAAGAAAGAAGGAATCTATATGTACGATACTATTATTATCGGTGCTGGACCTGCAGGGATGACTGCAGCCTTGTATGCAGCTCGAAGCAATCTGAAAGTAGCCTTGATTGAAGGTGGTCTGCCAGGTGGTCAGATGAATAATACATCGGATATCGAAAATTACCCTGGATACGCTAATATCAGTGGGCCAGAATTGGCTGAAAAGATGTTTGAACCGCTTGAAAATCTTGGTGTTGAGCACATTTATGGCTATGTTGAAAATGTCGAAGACCATGGTGATTTTAAGAAAGTGATTACTGATGACCAAACATATGAAACACGTACAGTTATCGTAGCGACTGGCTCTAAACACCGTCCTTTGGGAGTACCTGGAGAAGAAGAACTGAACAGTCGTGGTGTTTCTTACTGTGCCGTGTGTGATGGTGCTTTCTTCCGTGACCAAGATTTGTTGGTAGTTGGTGGTGGAGATTCAGCTGTCGAAGAAGCTATTTTCTTGACTCGCTTTGCCAAGACTGTTACCATTGTTCACCGTCGTGACCAACTTCGTGCTCAAAAGGTTTTACAAGACCGCGCTTTTGCGAATGAGAAAATCAGCTTTATATGGGATTCTGTAGTCAAGGAAATCAAGGGAGAAAACCGAGTAGAATCTGTCGTCTTTGAAAATGTGAAAACAGGTCAAGTGACAGAACAAGCCTTTGGTGGTGTCTTTATCTATGTTGGTTTGGACCCTCTTAGCGATTTTGTTAAAGAATTAAATATCCAAGATCAGGCTGGCTGGATTGTGACAGATAACCACATGAAAACTGCAGTTGACGGTATCTTTGCAGTTGGAGATGTTCGCTTGAAAGACCTTCGCCAAGTAACAACAGCAGTTGGAGATGGAGCAATCGCTGGTCAAGAAGCTTACAAGTTTATCACTGAACATAGTTAATCATAAAAAAGTTTCCAATCAGATGACTGGAAACTTTTTTTATAGTCTATTTCGAAAAACTTCGTACATGAGAATGGCTGCAGCAACACTGGCATTAAGGCTTTGAACATGTCCATTCATAGGAATGGTAATCATTTCATCGACCTGTTTTTTGATGTTGCTAGAGATGCCTTTTCCTTCATTTCCGATAATGAGGGCAATTTTCCCTTTTGTATTCCACTTATGGCAAGGAGTACCGTTCATATCCGTTCCAAAGGTCCAGAACCCTTCATCCTTGAGTTTGTCCAGAGTTTGGCTAAGATTGGTCACTCGGGCAATTGGAACGTGCTCAATAGCACCTGTGGCTGTTTTTGCAACGACAGGAGTAACTCCGACAGCACGGTGCTTGGGAATGATGACACCTGAAACATTGGTCGCATCGGCTGTTCTCAAGATTGAACCCAGATTATGGGGATCAGTAAGACCATCCAGAATCAAGAGAAGTGGATTTTCTTCTTGACGTGTTTTGGCAAGGATTTGGTCCAGTTCGCTATAGGCAAATTCGGATACTCGTAGAACGAAACCTTGGTGGACAGCACCTTCAGTCATCTCAGAGAGGGATTTTTTTGAAGTCCAAGAAATGGATACTTTTTTTTCTGTAGCCAGTTCCTTGACTTTCTCAACATTCTTACCTCGGAGATCTTCTTGGAGGTAAAGTTTGTTCCCTGTGTTTGCAAGGAGGGCTTCGGTAACGGCGTGGACGCCATAGACAATATCATTTGTTTTCATGCCTCTATTATAACACAAAACCCCGTCTTGCAACGGGATTTTATTTATTCAAGAATCAGTAGACCATCTTTAACTTCAAATGGGTCTTTTTCATTGATACGATCGTAAAACATGATTCCGTTGATGTGGTCAATTTCATGCTGAACAACGATGGAGTTGTAGCCTTTGAGCTTGATACGGTGTTTTTCGCCGTCCTTGTCAAAGTAGTCAACAGTAACGCGAGCATGGCGAACAACATAGCCAGGCACATTGCGGTCAACAGAGAGGCAACCTTCTCCTTCGCCAAGAGCAGCGTCTTGAACAGAGTGAGAGACGATTTTTGGATTGTACATAATGGCTTGTAAGTCGTAGGCTTCCTGCGGAGTTTCACCTTCTTCAACAATGTTTGGTACCAAAACAGCGATAATACGTTTTGAGATATCTAATTGAGGAGCAGCAAGTCCAACACCACCTCGGAGCCCCATCTTTTCAGCCATGACAGGATCTTGGGAATGTTTGAGGAATTGCATCATCTTTTCACCGAGAATGATTTCCTGGTCAGACAAGGGGAAAGTGACTTCCTCAGCAACCGCGCGTAGAGTTGGATTTCCCTCGCGGATAATATCTTTCATATCAATTAAGTGAGCAGCTTTTGTAATACGTTCTATTGCAGACATTTTCTCTCCTTTCATTACCTCTACATGATAACACAAAATGACAAGGATTGAAAGTATTACAGCCTTTAGGATTTGTAGAAAATAGATAGGATGTTCAATTCATACTCAATGAAAATCAAAGAGCAAACTAGGAAGCTAGCCGCAGGCTGTACTTGAGTACGGTAAGGCGACGCTGACGTGGTTTGAATTTGATTTTCGAAGAGTATCAATTGTGAAAGAATTACTTATCTGTGATATAATAAAAAGAAAAGGCTTGCATTAGAAAGTAGGGAGAATGAAGATGCAAAGAAGACAAGATAGACATAAACGTGGACCAGTTTTTCATTTTGTGAGAGGCTTTGTAAACTTTTTTAGGAGTTATCGCAAGTGGAGCAATAAGGGATTTGTGGCGATACTCTTGCTAGCAGTTGCTTTATCAATGGGCTTGGTCTTGTTGTTTGAAAGCTTCCAAGGAATCCCCTTAACCAGTCAAAAAAAGGATGCCATTTCTCAAGAAGCAAATAAGACCAATCAAAATACTAAAGATCAGGAAGAGGAAAAAACTGCTAGAATTATGGCCAATGGGGACCTCCTTTATCATATTCCTATTTATCGTTCGGCTTTAAAAGAAGATGGGACCTATGATTTTCATGAGAATTTTGATTATGTGAAACCATGGCTCAAACAAGCAGACCTAATTATAGGTGATTTTGAAGGTACTGTGAACAAGGACCACTATTTGGCAGGTTATCCTCTATTTAATGCACCTGGTGAAGTTATGGATGCCATCAAGGATGCCGGTTATCAAGTGCTAGACTTGGCGCATAACCATATCCTAGATTCACAAATAGAAGGTGTGGTTTCAACAGCAGATGCTATTGAGAAGGCAGGAATGACACCTATTGGAGTGTATACGCATGAGTCACGTGATCAAGCTCCACTGGTTATCAAGGAAGTGAACGGTATCAAGGTTGCACTTTTGGCCTATTCTTATGGTTTTAATGGAATTGAGCAAAGTATTTCTCAAGAAGACTATAACCGCTATCTTTCAGACCTAAATGAAGACAAGATGAAGGCTGAAATTGAACGGGCAGAGAAGGAAGCGGATATCACCATTATCATGCCTCAGATGGGTGTGGAGTATCGCTTGGAACCAACTGAAGAACAAAAGGCTCTTTATCACAAGATGATCGATTGGGGAGCGGATATAATCTTTGGAGGGCACCCTCACGTAGTTGAACCATCTGAAACGGTTGAAAAAGATGGGGACAAGAAACTCATTATCTATTCAATGGGGAACTTCATTTCCAATCAACGAATTGAAACCATGCAAGATGAAGAGAATGCTAAGTGGACAGAGCGTGGTGTTCTTATGGATGTGACCATTAAGAAAAAGGATGGCAAGACGACAATCGAAACTGCTAAAGCGCATCCTTCTTGGGTAAATCGTACACCGAAAGGAACCTATTCTCCAGAAGGTTATCCACTATTCCTATACCAAACTTATATCTTAGAAGATTTTATTGAGGGTGGTAGTCATCGTGACCAGTTGGATGAAGCGACTAAGGAACGAATTGATACAGCTTATAAAGAAATGAACGAACATGTAGGATTGAAGTGGGATTAGCTTGAATTCAGAGGGAATTAAATGACGATTAAGGTAATTGCAACAGATATGGATGGGACCTTGCTGGATGCTAGAGGCCAGCTTGATCTCCCACGTTTGGAAAAGATTTTAGATCAGTTGGATCAAAGGGGTATTCGTTTTGTCATTGCGACTGGGAATGAAATTCACCGCATGAGGCAACTACTGGAGCACTTGGTCGATCGGGTGGTTCTGGTTGTTGCAAACGGTGCTCGTATTTTTGAAAACAATGAACTGATTCAGGCTCAGACATGGGATGACGCCGTTGTTGACAAGGCTTTGGCTCATTTCAAGGGTCGAGCTTGTCAGGACCAGTTTGTTGTAACGGGGATGAAGGGTGGTTTCGTCAAAGAAGGTACCATTTTTACAGATCTTGAAAGTTTTATGACTCCAGAAATGATTGAAAAATTCTACCAACGGATGCAGTTTGTGGATGAATTAACCTCTGACCTCTTTGGTGGTGTGCTCAAGATGAGTATGGTTGTTGGTGAGGAGCGTTTGAGTTCGGTCTTGGCAGAGATTAATGATCTCTTTGATGGCCGTGTTCGAGCTGTATCAAGTGGCTATGGTTGCATTGATATCCTTCAAGCTGGAATTCATAAAGCATGGGGCTTGGAAGAATTACTCAAGCGCTGGGACTTGAACTCCCAACAAATCATGGCTTTTGGTGACAGTGAAAATGATGTTGAAATGCTTGAAATGGCTGGAATTGCCTATGCGATGGAAAATGCTGATGAGAAAGCCAAAGCTGTGGCGACTGCTCTAGCACCAGCTAACAGCCAAGGAGGAGTTTACCAAGTCTTGGAAAATTGGTTAGAAAAAGGAGAATGAAGTGGCAGTACAGTTATTAGAAAATTGGTTACTGAAGGAACAAGAAAAAATCCAAACCAAGTATCGTCACTTAAATCAGGTTTCTGTTGTAGAGCCAGACATTCTTTTTATTGGGGATTCCATTGTCGAATATTATCCTCTGCAGGAACTATTTGGGACTGCAAAGACGATTGTCAATCGAGGCATTCGAGGTTATCAGACAGGGCTGTTATTAGAGAATCTGGATGCGCATCTGTACGGTGGGGCGGTAGATAAAATTGTCCTTTTAATTGGGACGAACGATATCGGAAAAGATGTGCCTGTGAATGAGGCTCTCAATAATCTCGAATCTATCATACAATCCATTGCTCGCGATTATCCACTGACAGAGATAAAATTGCTTTCCATTTTGCCAGTCAATGAGGGCGAGGAGTACAAGCAGACAGTCTATATCCGCACGAATGAAAAAATTCAGAAATGGAATCAAGCCTATAAAGAACTTTCCTCTGCCTATATGCAGGTAGAATTTGCGCCAGTTTTTGATAGTTTGACAGACCAGGCAGGCCAACTCAAAAAAGATTATACAACTGATGGGTTGCACCTTAGTGTTCCCGGTTATCAGGTTTTGACAAAATCTTTGAAAGACTATCTTTTGTAGTTAATTGCTTTCCTTTTTGCATTTTTGAGTTAGATAAGGTATAATGGTTTTATTGTCTTTTGGGGTCGTTACGGATTCGACAGGCATTATGAGGCATATTTTGCGACTCGTGTGGCGACGTAAACGCTCAGTTAAATATAACTGCAAAAAATAACACTTCTTACGCTCTAGCTGCCTAAAAACCAGCAGGCGTGACCCGATTTGGATTGCTCGTGTTCAATGACAGGTCTTATTATTAGCGAGATACGATCAAGCCTTGTCTAGCGGCTTGATAAGAGATTGATAGACTCGCGGTTTCTAGGCTTGAGTTATGTGTCGAGGGACTGTTAAACGAATACATAACCTATGGTTGTAGACAAATATGTTAGCAGATGTTTGGACGTGGGTTCGACTCCCACCGGCTCCATTATTCCTTTGCATTATTTTGCATTCCTTGGTAAAACGTTGTTAAATCAACGTTTTTTATTTTTGTCTTTGGTATTCTTTTGCAAAAAAAGAATACAACATTTTGTTGTATCCTAAATATTAAATCAAGTCCTGAATTTTCTTAAGTTTTTATCATATTTTCTGTTATAATTAAGGTGCCTTAAGAAAAATAATGAAAAAACTAAATGTTTTTCATATAGTTTTCATTGTTTTAATAGTTTAAAGTCAATCTTATTTTTCTCTAATAGAAAATAATGAAAAAGTAGGTTTAGAAAGAGGTAAGTATCTATGTCTTCTCATAAAAAAGTGTCACTCTCTGAGATTAATCAATCTATCGATACTCCAAATAACAATCATTTCTGGCAAAATTTAAATGCCTTTTTAGGTCCGGGTGCTCTTGTCGCAGTTGGTTATATGGATCCAGGAAACTGGATTACCAGTGTAGTCGGTGGTGCTTCCTATAAGTATAGTCTCTTGTTTGTTATCTTGATTTCATCTCTCATTGCCATGCAACTTCAGCAGATGGCAGGAAAGCTTGGTATTGTAACCCAGATGGACCTGGCTCAAGCAACGGCTCATCATTCACCTAAATGGCTTCGTTATAGTCTATGGGTGATTTTAGAATTAGCCTTGATGGCGACAGATCTGGCAGAAGTTCTAGGTTCAGCGATTGCTCTCAATCTTCTCTTTAAGATTCCGATTATGATAGCAATTCTCTTGACCGTGTTGGATGTTTTTCTCTTATTGCTTCTGATGAAATTTGGCTTTAAGAAGATTGAAGCTATTGTGACAACACTGATTTTAACCATTCTAGCAATTTTTACCTATCTGGTAGCTTTGTCACATCCAAGCTTCCAAGGAATCGTTGAGGGTTATCTACCGAATGCAACCTTATTTGAAAGTCCCTTGCCAGGGCATGAAAGTCAATTAACCTTGGCACTAGGGATCGTGGGAGCAACGGTTATGCCCCATAACCTCTATTTGCATTCTTCCTTGTCTCAAACTCGGAAAATCAATCACAAGGACAAGAATGATGTTCGAAAAGCCGTGCGCTTTATGACCTGGGATTCAAATCTCCAATTATCCTTGGCCTTTGTGGTTAACTCCCTTCTATTAATTCTCGGGGCGGCTCTCTTTTTCGGCCATGCATCTGAGATTTCTGCCTTCTCTCAAATGTATAATGCCTTGCAGGATTCTACTATTGCAGGAGCTATAGCTAGCTCGACCTTATCAACCTTGTTTGCCTTGGCTTTATTAGCCAGTGGTCAAAATTCGACAATTACGGGTACCTTGACTGGACAAATCGTTATGGAAGGTTTCTTGCATATGAGATTACCTCAATGGTTCATTCGTTTGGCAACTCGTCTCTTTGCCTTGTTGCCTGTCATGATTGTAGCGGTTCTGTTTGGTCATCAGGAAAAAACATTGGATCAGTTATTGGTTTATTCACAAGTCTTTCTTTCGATTGCTCTTCCATTTTCAATCTTCCCACTGATTTATCTAACTTCTAAGAAATCACTGATGGGAGAATTTACCAATGCCAAATGGAATACCATCCTTGGCTATATCGTTTCCATTATCTTAACAATTCTCAATGTGAAATTGTTATTTGATATTTTCTAAGAAATTCACCCGAGTTATAAAACAAGCATATAAGAAAAAAGATACCCAAGATTGTACTGCACCCCAAAAGTTAGACAGAAAAAATCTAACTTTTGGGGTGTTTTATTATGAAATTGAGTTATGATGATAAAGTTCAGATCTATGAACTTAGAAAACAAGGATATA